>VBKD01000015.1 GCA_005888075.1 Chloroflexota bacterium | reverse complement strand
TACGATCTCCTCCAGCCGTTTGACGCTGCGCGCCGCGCGCACGATCGTGTCCGCTCTCTTGCGCTCGATGCCGAAGCGATGGAACGCCCAGTAGGGCGTGCTCGCGAGCTTCTGGGGCGATGGCGGCAGCGTCAAATCGCCCGGACCGGGAGCCGGCTCGCCGAAAGCCGCCACCACCGCGCGGTACGACGAGCGCGCCTCCTCGCTTGTCACCAGCTGCGCCAGCACGGCGGGCACCAAGGCCTCGAAGACGGCATGTGTGCGCGGAAGGCGCAGGCCGGGGTGGCGTCGGTATAGATCCGCGATCAGCGGATGTGTCGGGACGAAGCCGCTGTCGTCGTCCTGCTCGCCGCAAAGCGAGGGCGAGTGCGCGACGGCCCATGTTGCGCCTTGGCCCCATCCCTCCACCAGCAAAGCGCCGTTGTCGCGTGTGATGTGAATGGTGGCCGGGCCCTCGGGCGTCCGGGTTGCGCGCCACACTGCGCCGTTGTCGCGACGCAGCCAGGAGCCCAGGCCCAACGGCGAAAGCGTGAGTGGCAGATCGAGGGGATGTCGCGGCTCGAATCGCGTCTGCGCATCGGGGGTCACGGAATGAGATTAAGTCGCGCGCCGCGCGCGGTCAGGATCGGCCGCTGTGATTGCTCAGCGGCACCGTGAACGTAAACGTGCTGCCCTGCCCGACCGCCGAATCGACCGAGAGGTCGCCTCCGTGCATCCTGGCTATCTCGCGCGAGAGCCACAGGCCCAACCCAGTGCCCTTCACATGCCCTCCCGTCTCGATGCGGACAAAGCGACTGAAGAGATGACTCTGGTCTTCGGCGGCGATGCCCATGCCCTGGTCGATCACGGAAACCGTCGCCTTCTCTCCATTGCGGTGGATGTCCACGGTGATGTCGGTGCCGGCCGGAGAATACTTCGAGGCGTTGCTCAGGAGGTTTCTCACCACGATCTGGAAGCGGTCGGGGTCAACCTCGGCGTCGATCGATGTCGACGGCGTTTGAACCTTCAGCTCGTGGCCGCTCAGAAGCATCCTCACGCCGTCGATGGCGTTCTCGGTCAGCTCGACTATGTCAGTCCGCTGCTTTTTCAGCGCCAGTCGACCCTCTTCGAGACGTGAGGCTTCGATCATCTGCTCGATCATCCAGTTCACCTCGTCGGACTTGGAGATCAAGAGGGGAAGGACAGACTGCGCCTTGGGGGACACCTCACCGAGGGCGCCCGCGTCAAGCATCGTCAGGTAGCCCTTGATGACCGTCATCGGTCCGCGCAGCTCATGCGAGGCGATGTTCAAGAAGTCGGTCTTCGCCCGCTCGAGAGCCGCGATCCGCTCATTCATCGCGACGCGGTCGAGACCGGCGTTGATGCTGGTGCCGTACTGCCGGAGGCGCCACAGCTCCTCGTCGCCGAAAAGAGGCGTGAGGCGGCCGGAGATGTTGCGCCAGGGCGCGGGCCCATTCGAGATGGGTCTCAGGACATCGTTGGCGGACGCGATCTTCTCGGCATCAGCGGTTGTCACGTTGTGCGCGGCGAGCACGGCTCCGTCGAAATCCACCAGGAATGCGGCCTCGCCGCCCACCAGCCGCTCAGCCCACGCAAGCGCCCGCCTGGCCAGGGTGGCTCGATCTGGGCTGTAAAGCAGCAGGTCGTGAAGGGCATGGCGCAGCTGGTCTTCTTCCGGCTGGCGCCAGATGCGGCGCAGCCATGCGGGCGGGAAGAACGCCACGTAGAGGATTGGTACGACAGCGAGGGCGATGACGTCGATCAAGAGCGTGGCGCCCGGCGTCAACGATCCACCGATCGTGCCGATCAACACCACCGCAAGAAGCGCCGCGTAACCAAGGCTCATCGCGCGCAAGCGCGCGCGCTCGACGGCGGGCCGGCCCCGTGCCGACATGACGAACCTGGTGATGGGTTCGAGGATGCAGAACGCCCACACGGCCAGGAGAGCCGCCAATGCGAACGTTTGCAGCGCCGAATGTGGGCTCGTGGGATCGGCCGGCAGGCGCGCGGCCACGGCCACGATGCCCGCCGCGATTATCGCGACCGTGATGAGCCTGCGCGCCGCCGGATCGAAAGGGACGAGCGCGTTGCGAAACATGATCAGCCCGTAACCGGAAAGCAGAAACAAGACGATCCCCACGTCTGTAAGGACCTGCGAGCTGGCGACCTCCGGCGCGAGGAGGATGAGCAACGCAAGAGAGCCCAGCGCCAGGGCAAGATGGCCATGTGGCCGGTCGGGCTGGCGCACCGAGCTCGCGATCGCTTTGATCGCGAGCAGGGAGAAGGCGAGCTCGATGGCAAGCTGAAATACCAGCAGCAAATCCGACATGCGGCCTTATAGCCTAACGATATTTCGACGACATGGAGGCTCCTGTGAAGTGGGTTACCCGACAAAATGCCAGCGTTGATCGGATCGCTTGCCCGTGGCTGATCAAGCGGTTCATCGATCCCGAAGCCGAATTTCTGTACGTTCCGGCTGCCGAGGTGAAGTCGGTCGCGGACGAGACTGGAGCCATTCCTTATGACGTGGCAGGCGTCGAGCTCGGTCACGTTGACGGCCGCTGCAGCTTCGAGTCCATCCTCCTCAAATACCGCGTGCAGGACCCGGCACTCGACCGCCTCGCCAGGATCGTCCATGGCGCGGACGTGAGTCAGGACGTCGGCATAACGCCCGAGGCGGCCGGCCTCAAGGCGATCGCCCATGGATTCGCCATGGTCCACGGCGCCAACGACCACCTTAAGATCGAGCTCGAGACGCCGCTGTACGACGCCCTGTACGCGTGGTGCGAGCACGAGGTGGCGAGGGCCTGATCTCCTGCCCATTGACCACCCGATTGGGCGGGGGTATGTTCGGCGGAAAGGGGGCGAATGAACATGTCCATCAGTCGACGCGTGCGTTTCGGGGTTGTGTTGGCGGCCGTGCCGCTTGTCATCTTTTCATCGGTCGCGCAGGCGACCGCGGCAGTCACGCGCGTTCTCACCATGCCCGCGCCGAACGTGCCCGAAAGCATCGCCATCGATCACCAAGGCGCCATTTACATGGGGATTCCGTTCACCGGCAAGGTCGTGAAGGTCACGGCCGGGGGAACCCAGACGACGATCGCCAGCTTCCCGGGCTTGAATCCGCTGGGAGTTCGGCTGGACAGCGAGGGCAACGTCTTCGTCGCCGTCCCGACCAGTGGCGTGTGGGAGATTCCCGCCGGGGGTGGTGCCAAGAAGCAGCTGGCCGCTGGTCCGGGCCTGTGGAATGGACTGGCGAGCTCGCTGCTGCTTGGGACCACGTCACCCGGTCCGTGCGGCCTCGTCCACCCAGCGGTGCCGTCCTTCGGGATCCTCGGGGCGAATGGAATCGCGTTCAACAAGCACGGCGACATGCTGGTGGCGAACACCGACCTAGGCACGATCGTGCGCGTCGCGATGAATGCCGACGGAAGCGCCGGTGCGGCAACCATCTTCGCCGGGCCCTCCTGCGATCTGTGGGGCGCGGACGGCGTCGCGATGGACAACCGTGACAACCTCTACGTGGCGGCCAACTCCAAGGGCCAGATCGACCGCGTCGATCCCAATGGAAACCTCGAGGTGTTCGCCGCGGGCTCGCCACTGAACTTCCCTTCGGACCTGGCCTTCGGCACAGGCCGCGGTGAGCGGACGGTGATGTTCATCTCCAACTTCGCCGCCTTCCCGACCAGCACCGGAGCGCCGGGCGTGCTGAAGACGGACGCGGGGATCCCCGGCCGCCCGATCGGCTAGATCTGTTTCAGGGTCGCGTCAGCCCACATCGCCTTCGGCGGAAGTTCCGCATAGATGGTCGATGGTGAGGAATCGATCATCGGGGTCCAGGGTTCTTCGAAGATAGTCCGGTGAAGCGAATCCACTACGCCTGGGTCGTCGCCGCGGTCACGTTCATCGCGTTGATGGGAGCCGCGGGTTTTCGCGCGACGCCCAGCGTGTTGATCGTTCCCCTGCAAAACGAATTCGGCTGGAACCGAGCGGTGATCTCGGTCGCCGTGTCGATCAACCTCGTGCTCTTCGGATTGACCGGACCCTTCGCCGCCGCGCTCATGGATCGCTTCGGCCTGCGCGTCGTCACGGTGGGCGCGCTCGTCACGGTGGCGACCGGCGCGCTGCTCACCACCGTGATGGACGCTCCGTGGCAGCTCTACCTGCTGTGGGGCGTGGTCGTCGGTCTCGGCACCGGATGCATGGCATCGGTTCTCGCCGCGACCGTTGCAGGCCGATGGTTTGTCCATCGCAGAGGTCTCGTGCTGGGCGCATTGACCGCCGCCGGAGCAACGGGTCAGCTGATCTTCCTGCCCTGGCTCGGTTGGCTCGCGCAAAATCCCGGCTGGCGCCTGGCGTCGATTGCTGTCGCCGCGGCCGCTCTCGCCGTGGTGCCCATCGTCGCGATCTTTCTCCGCAACCGCCCGAGCGACCTCGGGCTTCGTGCGTATGGCGCGACCGAAGCAGACTCAGCTCCGGCCACGGTGGGCAGCCCGATCATGAACGCGTTTCGAGGTCTGCGCCTGGGAGTCCGCTCACGTGACTTCTGGTTGCTCGGCGGCAGCTTCTTCATCTGCGGAGCCTCGACCAACGGCCTCATCGGAACTCACTTGATACCCGCCTCCATCGATCACGGGATGACCGAGGTGACGGCCGCGAGCCTGCTCGCCGTGATCGGCGTGTTCGACGTGCTCGGCACCCTCGCCTCCGGTTACCTGACCGATCGCTTCGACAGTCGCTGGCTTCTCTTCTTCTACTACGGGCTCCGCGGCCTATCGCTCCTGTTGCTTCCCTACGTCTTCGGCAGCCCCGCATTCGCGTTGATTCTCTTCATCGTCTTCTACGGCCTGGATTGGGTCGCGACCGTGCCACCAACGGTGCAGATCGCACGAAGGGTCTTCGGCGCTCAGAACTTCGCCATCGTCTATGGCTGGATCTTCGCGGCCCACCAGATCGGCGCCGCATCGATTGCCTTTGCCGCCGGCGCGGTACGGACTGTCTTCGGCGACTATCAGATTGCTTTCATGAGCTCGGGACTGCTTTGCCTCGTTGCTGCCGGCCTCGTCCTGCGGATCGCGCAAGGGCGGACCGGGACGGTGGCGGTGGTGGAACCCGGAGTGGGGGCGGAGGCCCCGGCCTACTCCTGACCCTGGCGCGGCGGCTTTCCGTCGTCAGCCTCGCGATCGCCGCAGCACTCCTTCCCCAGGTCGCCCTCGCCCACGGCCAGCTGGTTCAATCTGACCCGGCCCCGGGCTCTGTGGTTCAGGCGGCGCCCGCGGCGGTCACCCTGATCTTCAACGAGCCGGTCACCCCCGCGGGCGCAGGGATCAGGGTCTACAGTCCGTCCGGCCGGCAGGTGGCCGCGACCACCATCTCACGCGGATCAGTCCTGTCGGCGCCGATCGATTCGAACGAGGCCGGGAGCTATGTCGTGCTGTGGCAAGTCTTCGCTGCCGACACTCATCCCTCGCGCGGAGCGTTGGGCTTCGCGCTCGGCCGCACGAGCGGAAATCCATACGCGTCGCTACTCGCGACTCCGGAGATTGGAACGGCAAATCCGCTTGGGCTGGCCCTGCAGGCGCTCGCTCGATGGATCCACTTCGCCGGCTTCGCGCTGGTGTTCGGCGTCGTCGCCTACGGCGTGCTGACGAAAGAGCAAGCTGCCTTCAAGCGTCTGGTCGGAACCGGCGTGATCTTGCTCATTGCCGCCGAACCGATTGCGCTGGTGGGTCAGCTGGCCAGCTTGAGCTTCGACGGGGACACCGCGCTCGCGGTGCTCGGCTCCAACTTCGGGCGTGTCGCCGGACTGCGCCTCGGCGCTGCTTTGCTCGTGTGGACCATGTTGGCGACCGGCCGCTCATGGCCGCTTCTTGCGATCGGCGGCGTGATTGCTCTGCTCGACGGGGTCAGCGCGCATGCAATCGCTGGATTGCCCAGCGCCGGCCAGCTGCTCGTCGCGTTCCACGTCGCGGCCATGGGACTGTGGGCCGGCGGGATCGCCGTCTTCCTGTTAGCGCCCGATAAGCGCTTCGGCCGGTATGCGATGTGGACGCTCGCCATCACGATCGGCACTGGACTGCTCCTCGCGCTGGCGCATACGCATTTCGGTGGTGTTCTCTTCTCCACGGATTACGGCCGCGTGCTACTGATCAAAGTCCTGCTCGTGGTCGCGGCGCTCGCGGCTGCGATCATTCACCGCCGTCGCGCTGAGCTCGCGATTGTGATGATCGTGGTCGCCGCGGCGGCGCTGCTGGCCGCGCTACCGCCGCCGTTCTGAGACGCTCCGGCTCTTAATAAGTAGGTTCGGGGGCCGCGGACTGGGCGGCGGCGGCCTGACCTTCAGCACCGCCGGTCATCGCACCCGACCTCAGCTCGGCGGCGCTCTTCAGCGGCCGATCTCGAAGCATCAACGTGCACGCCAGTCCGAGGGAACCGGAGATGACCGTGATCCAGAAAAGATCACCGATCGCGATGGCGAAGGCGTTGTTCGCCCCGGCGATGATCTTGGGGATCAGCGGTTGGAACTGCGGCGGCAGCACGTGCTCGAGAAGGGTGCGGCCATTGCCGACGTTCTGCAGAGCACCCGCCAATTTGACCAGCTGAGGGATCAGCTGCTGCGGGACACCCTGCTCGGCAAGGTTCGCCGGGAGCCGGCCGGCGAAGGATGCGGAGAAGATGGTGCCCGCGGCGGCGAGGCCAACCGAAGCGCCGATCTGGCGCAGGAATGTAAGCGTGCTGGTGGCCACGCCGAGGCGGCTCATGGGGACCGAGTTCTGCACCACGACCGTGAATCCGGCCATTGCCGGGCCGATGCCGAGACCGAGGACGAGCATCCATGCCCACAGCTCCCAGTCGGGGACCGCGGCGGTCACGTGCGTCATCAAGAAGCCACCGACGAGCATCACGACCGCGCCGCCGGTCATCAGCCATTTGTAACGGCCGAGCCTGCTGATCAGCAGCCCGGTCCCGATGCTCCCTCCTATCAGCCCCACCAGCAGCGGCCATATGTAGTAACCCGAAGCGGTGGCGCTGATGCCGCGAACTGTCTGGTAGAAGCGGGGCATGTAGATGACTGCGGCAAACATGGCGATGCCGAACGCGAACACCGCGGCCATGCTCACTGCGTAGTCCCTCTCTTTGAACAGGTCCATTGGAATGATCGGTTCCTTCGCTCGCGACTCCGCGAAGACAAAGATCGCCAGGATCACGAGGCCGAGCACGATCAGGCCGCCCACGTTGGGGTCGGTCCAGCCCGGGAGCTGGCCCGAGCTGTTCGGCTCGCCCTTGTCGGTCAGGCCGAGCATGAAAGGCACCACGCCGGCGGTGAAGAGGACTATGCCCAGGTAGTCGAGGTCGCGGATCGACGCTTGCGGGTGTCCCGAGCTGGGCAGCACAGTCGCCAGGACGACCAGGGCGGCGATTCCAACCGGAACATTGACGTAGAAGACCCAGTGCCAGCTGATGTTGTCGGTGATCCAGCCCCCGATGAAGGGCCCGACGATGAAGCTGAGAGCGAAGACGGCTCCGAACAAGCCTTGGAAGCGGCCTCTTTCGCGGGGGCTGTAGAGGTCGCCGATGATCGCCATGACGATTGGGAACAGCGCGCCGGCACCAAGGCCCTGGATGGCGCGGAAAGCCACCAGCTGGTTCATGTTCTGCGAAGCGCCGGAGAGCCATGAACCGACGAGGAAGAGGACCACGCCGATGATCAACATCACCTTGCGCCCGAACACGTCGGAGAACTTCCCGTAGATAGGGACGGTCACCGTTGATGAGAGCAGATAGGCGCTGACCACCCAGGAGTAGAGGCTGGCGCCGTTCAGGTCCCTGACGATGGTGGGCAACGCCGTCCCGACCACGGTCTGGTCCAGGGACGCGAGGAAAATGGTCAGCAGAACCGCTCCGAGGATCGCCAGCTTTCTTCGTGGCGGCAAGGAGATGAGCGGGGTCGGAGCGGCGGCCGGCAGCCTGTCCGCCTGCACTTCCGCCTCCATGGGGCGACCCTCGCTAGCTGCCAACTTCTCTTCGCCTCTTCGAGGCCGCCAACTTTGCGAAGACATCCTGGGCGGCACGCGTGATGATTTCGACGCACGTGTCGATCGGTATCGCCGTGCTGTCGAGAACCATGTGGTAGTGGCGCGGATCCTCCCAGGCCCCTGCTCGCGGATGGAAATGGGCGATGTAAGCCCGCCGCGCTCGATCTGTCTCTTGCTGCTTGATGGCCGCGTTCTTGTAGCTGAGCAGCTCGTGCGTCATCGCGGCTCGACGCCTGGCTTCGACGGTTGCGTCCAGGCGGACGTGAAAGCAATCCGGGCGATCCTTCAGGACGAACACCCCGGCTCTGCCCAGAATGACTGCTCCGCCCGCATCCGCCGCTCTACGGAGGGCGGCCTCGGTGTGGGCGACATCGAGCACGATGCCACGCTCCACCTCGGCCATGGGGACGCCGACGAACAGCCCGCTGTAGCCGAGAGTGCTGTTCAGCAGTCGCCCGAGCGCCGTGCGGCTCTCGGTGTCGTCGGCGAGGGCGGCGGCTAGAGGCCCACTGATTCTCTCCGCCAAGGAGGCGGGAATGGCTCGGTCCACGAACGGCAGACCCAGTCGCTCGGCGACGGCGGGCCCGATGACGCTACCCGCGCAGCCGTATGTGGCGGCGATCGTGACTGTACCCATCTCCGCTAAGTGCCTCCATCAACACTGGCACGCTCGGGCTCGGAGAGTCGGTATCCCGTAGCCGGCACGAGCTGGCGCACCCTGTCGCGCGCCTTGACTGACGCTTCCTCTGTCGACGCAGCTTGAACGGAGGGTACGCCGATGCGCATTTTCGGCGTGCCGTCCACCGGCTCGACAGTCAGACCGTCCCGAGTCATGGCTTCGAGGACGCTCTGGTCACCGAGGCGTCCGGGTTCCGGCTCCAGCGTGAAGCTGAACGCATAATTCGCAGCCGCGACGACTGCCTGCTGCTCTCCTGTGCGATGGCCGAGAGCCTTGAAGCGGCGATCCTCGGCGGCGTCGAGCAGCGCGTCCAGGTCCGCGGTCGAACGCCGGCTGGCGAAGCGAGACGCCAGCGAGTACAGGACCGGGACGAGAATCAGCGTCAGCAGCGTGCTGGTAAACAAGCCACCGATGACGACGATCGCCAGCGGCCGGCTGATGAATGCCCCGCCAATACCTCCGCCTCCGCCCAGCACCGCCAGCGGGACCAACGCCAGCATGGTGGCGAAAGCAGTCATCAAGATCGGACGCAGCCGGTGCCGGCCGCCCTCGATGATCGCGTCGTGCAGGTTGAGGCCACGGTCGCGGTATTGCTCGACAATCGACACCAGCAGCACCAGAGGCTTCAGCAGAGAGCGGAATGTCGCCACCATGATCAGGTAGACGAGGCCGATGGCCGCCAGAAGCGCAAGCGCGAACTGGGTGAGCACGGTCGAGAGCTGGGCGAACACTCCGCCGGTCGACAGCGAGGCCCCTGCCGGAAGCGAGACGCCGGCGAGCGCATTGGTGACGCTTGTCTGGACGGCCCGGGTGTCGTTGCCGGTGATGGTGCCGGTGATGGTCGCGTCACGGTCGCCATTGACGCGATTAACGGTTTGAGGACCGTTCACCTCCTGAATCGTGGCCAGCGTCGACAGTGGCACGACCCCTAGCGCCGTCGCTATCGGCAGCTTGGAGAGAGCCTCTGCTGTGTCAGCCGTTCCAGGTGGCAGCTGAACACGAACGATCATCGTTCCCTGCGGCAGGTTGACCTGGCTCGCCACCTGCCCATTGATCTGCTGGGCGACCAGCGCGGCAAGGGTCTGGACGTTCAGCCCCGACGCGGCCAGCTTGTCGGTCGGGATCAGCTGGTACTGCGGCTTGGAGATGGCCAGGTTCGACTTGAGCTCGGCGAGGCCATGCACCTGCGCAAGCGCGGCGAGAACCTGGTCGTTGGCGGTCTGCAGAGTGGCTGGATCGGTGGCGCGCACGTCCACCTGCATCTGGCTGCTGCTGGCGTTGGAGCTGTTTTGAGCCTGTCCCACCCCCAGCTTGGCGGGACCCTGGTACCCCTGCAGGGCGCGCTTGACGCCCGCGAGAGCGATGTCGTACTGCCCGTTCTGGACGAGGATCAACACCGAGGCCTGCGTGGGATCGGCGGGCACCGTCCCAGGTGGCGCGAAGGGATCGCTCTGTCCGCCGATGGTGGCCTGATAGGCGCTGATGCCCTGAACGCCGGCGATCAGCGATTCGACCTTCTGCGTTTCAGCGTCGGTCGCGGGAAGGGTGGAGTTCAGCGGCATCGTGACGCTGACGGGGAAAGTCGGGCTCGACGATTGGTCGAGCAGGTTCACCCTCAGAAATGGAATGAGAGCCATGGAGGCGGCGAAGAAGATCGCCGCAGCGCCCAGCGTCAGCAGGCGGTGACCCGTCGCCCAGCGGATCACCGGCACGTAGACACGCTGCGTCCAGGTCCACTGCAGCCGCCGGTCGACGCCCCCCGCGCGGATCGCGGGAAGGAGCCGTGAAGCGAGCAGCGGTACAACGCTCACAGCGACCACAAGCGATGCAAGCAGCGCGACCACCACGGTCAACGCGAAGGGCCGGAAAAAGCTGCCGGCGATGCCTGTCAGGAAAGCGATGGGCAGGAAGACCGCCACCGTCGTCAACGTGGACGATAAGACCGCGGTGGTGATCTCGCGGGCTCCCGTGTATGCGGCGACCAGCGGACGCTCGCCTTCGCTGACATGGCGGCTGATGTTTTCCAGGACGACGATCGAGTCATCGACCACGCGCCCGATCGCGACCATCATCCCGCCCAGGGTCAGGATGTTGAGCGTGATTCCCTGCTGCCAGAGCACGATCAGCGCCACCAGAAGAGAGAGTGGAATCGAGATTGCGGCGACGAGGGTCGCGCGACCGCTGCGCAGAAAAACAAAGATGACGAGCACAGCGAAGACGGCGCCGAGCAGCCCTTCGCGAAGGATGTCGGCAATGGCCTGGGTGATCGGAGTCGCCTGATCCTGGATCGATTCGAAGTGAACGCCATGGCCGACGGTGGACTCGATCCCAGGCAGCGCTTTCCACACCTCGTTGGCCACGGTCACCGTGTTGGTGTTCGGGCCCTTCACGACGCGCAGGCCGATGGTGAGCTTGCCGTTGGTGCGCGTGATCGTGTCGGCCGGTACCGAGACGAGCTGAACCGTGCCCAGCTGATCGATCGTCACTGGAGCCGCCGGGCGGCCTGGGGCCGGCTGTGCAGGCGGCGTGACGGTGACCTTTCTGATCTGCTCGAGGCTGGTGAGCGATCCAGAGACCTGGAGCGGGATCGTGGCGGATCCCTGCTTGAGAGACCCGACCGACTGCACAATGCTGGCCTGCTGCAGCGCCGCGGCCACCTGGCCGCTGGTCACGCCGTGAGCAGCCAGCTTGACCGGATCGAGGGTGACGTCGACCTCGTCGGTCGGCGCGCCGGTCAAGACGATCGAGGAGACACCGGGCAGGCCCTTCAGCTTGGGCAGCGCCTGAGCGCGAAGCTGGCCGGCCAGGTCGCCCAGCGGCTCGTCGGCGGAGATCGCGTACTCGAGGATGGGCAGGCTGTTGGTCGAGAAGGTCTGGACGGTGGAAGCCGGCGTCTGCGGAGGGAGCAGTGGACGGATTCTCGCCAGGGCGCTGCTCACGTCTTGCTCGGCGGCCTTGAGGTCGACGCCATCTCTGAACAGCACGATCACGAGCGACGCGCCTTGGCTGGAAGTGGACTGGACAGTGTCGGCGCCTGTGACTCCCTGCATGGCATTCACGACCGGCACGGTGACCTGGCCGTCTACGACCTCAGGCGACGCTCCCGGGTAGGGAGTGATGACGATCACGGCCGGCACGGAGATATCGGGCAGCAAGTCCTGCTGCACCTGTGTCGCGGCGAAGATGCCGGCTCCGAAGAGGAGCACTACGCCGAGGACCACGACGACCCCGAGACGAAGTGAGAGGCGGGTCACCAGGGCCACGTGTCAGGCCCCCGCCGCGTCCCGGAGATTGCGCACCAGCAACAGGCAAAGATGTCGGAGCTGGACGAGCTGCTCGGGGGTGAACCCTGTGGCCACGGATGCTTGCGCCGCCAACGCTTCCCGACGAATGGCATTGATGCGTGACAGGCCGGACTCGGTGATCACGGCCAGGATGGACC
>VBKD01000255.1 GCA_005888075.1 Chloroflexota bacterium | reverse complement strand
CATGTCGTGCCCGCAGAGCAACGGCACGTCGAGCCACCCCAACTTTCGAGCCGCAAGCGCCGGAAACTCAGCGGTCAGGTCAGGAGTGGTGGTGAAGTAAGCGAACGCGATCTCCTGCGCGTCGAGGTCGTTTTGGGTGATCAGCTCGCGCAGAAGCTCCTCGGTCGCATCTGTGATCGCCTCTGCAGTGTTCTCAGTCGCGGTGGTCGCGCCGCGGATCCCTCTTACCGACAAGCCTTGAGCAGCTCCTTGACTAGAGTCGTGGGGTCGCCGCCGCGGTCGATCTCGCTCACGATGGCGCTGCCGACGACGGCCGCGTCTGCGCTTCCACGCAGCGCCTTCATGTGTTCCGGCCGCGAGATCCCGAAACCGGCCGCGACCGGCAGGCTCGTGTGCCTTCGTACCGTGGCCAGCATGTCCTTCATCCCGTCCGGGAGCTCCTTGCGCGCGCCGGTGACGCCCGTGAGCGTGACGCAGTAGACAAAGCCGGTGGAATGAGAGCAGATCGATTCGACACGATCTTCGGATGTCGTCGGTGCGACCAGGAATATGGTGTCCAGTGAGGTCGAGCGTAGCCAGCCCACGACCGGTTCCGACTCCTCGACCGGGAGGTCGGGCACTATGACCCCCGCCACCCCGGCCTGCGCCGCCTCGGCCGCGAACCGCCTGGGGTCGTGCGCGAGGATCGGATTGATGTACGTCATGAGGACGACCGGCACGCCTTCGGACGCGACCGCCGCCGCAATCTCCAGCGCCCCGCCCACGGTCATCCCATGCTCGAGCGCTGTCTGGCCGGCATGCTGGATGACCGGTCCATCGGCCAGCGGGTCGGAGAAAGGAATGCCGATCTCCAGCGCGGCGATGCCCGATGTGGCCAGCCTCTTCCCCACCTCGATCGACCGTTTCCGGTTGGGGTGGCCAGCCATCATGTAGCCGACCAGCTTCAGGTCTCCGTCGGCTTTCAGCGCACTCGCCAGTCGCGACTTGTTCGAGGTCGCTGCCGGCGAGCGGCCGGGGTCAGCCACCATCGACAGAGTCCATGTCTTTGTCGCCGCGTCCTGACAGGCACACGAGAATGCGTCCACCGGGACCCAGATCACGCGCGATGATCCCCGCTTGATGCAGCGCGTGCGCCGGCTCGAGCGCCGGCATGATCCCCTCGAGCCGCGTGCAGAGCTTGAAGGCGGCGAGTGCCTCCTCGTCGGTCACCGCCACGTACTCGACGCGCTTGGTGTCGTGCAGAAACGCGTGCTCAGGTCCGACGCCCGGGTAGTCGAGGCCGGCTGAGATCGAGTGCGTCGGCTGGATCTGTCCATCGCCGTCCTGCAGGACGTAGGAGTAGCTGCCGTGCAGCACGCCGGGCCTCCCGCCCAGCAGCGATGCCGCATGGTGGCCGGTCTTGATGCCCTTGCCCGCGGCTTCAACCCCGCTCGTCGCCGATGACGCGCTGCAGGTCGCGCACCATCTCCGGATACGGGTGCGGTCCCACGACCGAGCCGATGATGTAGTACGTCGTCTCCACGTTGGTCACCCAGTCGCGGATCGCCTCCGAGATGGCGTCCTTCAAAGTGCGCGTGCCGCTCTTGACCTCGACGACCTCGGCGCCCAGCAGCTTCATGCGGCGTACGTTCATGGACTGGCGCCGCATGTCCTCACCGCCCATGTAAACGGTGCATTCGAGGCCGAACCGCGCGCAAACGGTCGCGGTCGCCACGCCGTGCTGGCCCGCGCCGGTTTCGGCGATGACTCGCTTTTTGCCCATTCGCATCGCCAGCAGCGCCTGCCCGACCGCGTTGTTGAGCTTGTGCGCGCCGGTGTGGCACAGGTCCTCGCGCTTGAGATGGATGTGAGCGCCGCCGAAGTGCTCGGCCAGGCGGGTCGCGGCGTAGATCGGCGTCGGACGGCCGATGAAAGCATGACGGTGCCCTGCCAGCTCGAGCTGGAACTGGCCGTCGGCCTTGGTCTCGTGCCACACGCGCTCGAGCTCCACGAGGGCTCCCATCAGCGTCTCGGGGACGTACTGGCCGCCAAACGTGCCGAAGCGGCCGTCGACCGGATGCGTGAGCGCGCTTCGCGCTATCAACTCAGGGCTTCCGCGAGCCGGACCGCATGGACAAAAGCGCGCACCTTGTCGGGGTCCTTGACCCGAACCACCGACTCGACGCCGCTCGAAACGTCCACGCCAAATGGCTTGAAGTCGCTCACGACCTCGCCCACGTTACCCGGTTCGAGTCCCCCGGCGACGAACACTCGGCGGGTTTCGAGCAGCGGGCGGG
>VBKD01000184.1 GCA_005888075.1 Chloroflexota bacterium | reverse complement strand
CGGCTTGCCGGCGTTGAGGTCGGTGGCGACGATGGTGAGCGGGACGCGCATCTGCTCAAACGTGGTGATGCCCATCAGCGCCTGCGCGCGATCGATGAGCCGCTTCACGTTGTGCTGAGGAAATGCGCTCAGCCGGTTCCGCCGGATGCCCGACACGATGAGGCCGAGGGGATGGGCCTCAAAGACGCTGAGCGCGGCGCGCGACATCCAGATCTCGCGCAGCATCATCACGCCGGCCAGCGACGGGTAAGCAGCGATCGAGGCCCCGTTGAGCGCGCCCACGCTGGTCCCGACTAAGGCCGCCGGGCCTTCGACACCGCCTTCGAACAGGCCCTGAAGCACCCCGACCTGCGCCGCCCCCCTGGCGCCGCCTCCGCCCAGCACCCAGGTGCGCCGCGCGGGTCGAAACACTATCGCCCGGCTACGTCCCCTCTTCCCACGAGGAGAGGTAGCGCTGCTGCTCTTCGGTGAGCGTGTCGATCTGGATCCCCATCGCGTGCAGCTTGAGCTTCGCCACCTCCGCATCGATCTCGGCGGGAACGTCGTAGACCTTTCGCTCGAGACTGCTCGCGTTCTTGGCAATGTATTCAGCGCACAGCGCCTGGTTGGCAAAGCTCATGTCCATCACCGCCGCCGGGTGTCCCTCGGCGCCGGCGAGGTTGATGAGACGCCCCTCACCGAGCACGTGCAGCCTGCGCCCGTCGGGCATCTTGTACTCCTGCACCGACGGCCTGACCTGGCGGACACCGGTCGCCAGCTCGTCGAGCGCCTTCAGGTTGATCTCAGAGTTGAAGTGGCCGGAGTTCGCCAGGATGGCGCCATCCTTCATCGCCTCGAAGTGCTTGCGGTCGAGGACGTTCACATCGCCCGTCACGGTGACAAAGATGTCGCCCTCGCGGGCCGCCTCATCCATCTTCATGACGCGGAACCCGTCCATCGCCGCTTCGAGCGCCTTGACCGAGTCCACCTCGGTGACCACCACGTCCGCCCCATGGCCCTTCGCCCGCGACGCCAATCCGCGTCCCACCCATCCGTACCCGGCGATGACGAATGTCTTGCCCGCCAAGAGCACGTTGGTCGATCGGATGATGCCGTCGAGCGTCGACTGCCCGGTGCCGTACCGGTTGTCAAACATGTGCTTGGTGTCAGCCTCGTTCACCGCCACGATCGGGTAAGCGAGGACGCCGTGCTCCGCCATCGCACGTAGGCGGATCACGCCAGTGGTCGTCTCTTCGGTGCCGCCGATCACCTCGGTGAGCTGGTCCCGTCGCGCCTTGTGCAGCACCGACACGAGGTCGGCGCCGTCGTCCATCGTGACCTGGGGCCGGTGATCGAGCGCCGCCTCGATGTGCTCGTAATACAGATCGTTGTCCTCGCCCCGAATGGCGTAGGTCTTGATTCCGTGGTTCGCCGCCAGAGCCGCCGCAACCGCGTCGTTGGTCGAAAGCGGGTTCGAGGCGCACAGCGCGATGTCCGCCCCGCCGGCCTTGAGCGTCAGCATGAGGTTCGCCGTTTCGCTCGTGACGTGCAGGCACGCCGCAAGTCGAAGGCCTTTTAGAGGCTGCGAGGTGGAGAAACGCCTGCCGATCAAGGTGAGCACGGGCATCTCCCTGGCCGCCCAGTCGATCAGGTCCTGGCCATCTGTGGCCAGCTTCAATTCCTTGACGTCGCTGCCGCGTGAACTGACTTTCACTTCGTAGTACTCCTCAGTAGACGATCTCGCTCACCAGCTCGACATCGGATAGGCGCTCGCGCCCCCCGAGATAGCTGAGCTCAATCAAAACTTGCACTCCGACAACCTCGGCGCCGAGCTTGCGCATCAACCTGACCGCCGCCGACGCCGTGCCTCCCGTTGCCAGAACATCATCCACGATCAGGACCTTCTGACCGCGAGTCACCGCGTCCGAATGCGCCTCCAGCTGGTCCGTTCCGTACTCGAGCTGATAGGACTCGGCGATGGTCGTGAACGGCAGCTTGCCCACTTTGCGAATGGGCACGAACCCGGCGTCGAGCTTGACCGCGATCGCCGCACCGGGTATGAAACCTCGTGCTTCGATTGCCGCCACCAGGTCCGGCTTCTTGTCAACCCACGCCACCGACATCAGCTCGACCACCTCGCGGAACGTTTTTTTGTTCGCGAGGATGGGCGTGATGTCCCGAAAGATGATGCCCTTCTGCGGATAGTCCGCGATGTCCCGTATGTACTTCTTCAGCTCTTCCGGGGAAGTCAATTCACGACCGAGCGGAAGTATTCCAGCGTTCGACCCAGGCCGTCTTCGAGGTCGACTTCCGGCTCCCACCCGAGCACGGTGCGCGCCTTGGTGATGTCCGGCTGGCGCTGCTTCGGATCGTCCACCGGCAGCGGCCGGTGCTCGATCTTGCTCTTCGATCCGGCGAGCCGGATGATGATCTCGGCCAGCTGCAGCATGGTCACCTCGCGCGGGTTGCCGAGGTTCACCGGCAGCTCATCGCCGCGTTCGAGATTGGCGAGCACGCCGCGCACCAGATCGGATACGTAACAGAGACTGCGGGTCTGCGAGCCGTCGCCGTAGACGGTGAGAGGCTCGCCTCGGATGGCCTGGGCCATGAAGTTCGGCACCGCGCGGCCATCCGCGACCTGCATGCGAGGCCCGTGAGTGTTGAAGATTCGCACGATGCGGGTGTCGACGCCGTGCGCTCGGTAATACGCCATCGCGAACGCCTCGGCGCATCGCTTTGCCTCGTCGTAGCAGCCGCGCGGGCCGATGGGATTGACGTTGCCCCAATAGTCCTCGCGCTGCGGGTGGACCAGCGGATCGCCATACACCTCCGAGGTCGACGCCAGCAGGAACCTCGCGTCTTTCGCTCGAGCCAGGCCGAGCATGTTCATCGTCCCGATCGTGCCCACCTTTAGGGTGTGGATTGGGTTGGCGTCGTACTGCGGCGGTGAGGCGGGAGAGGCGAAGTGGAGGATGTATCGCACGTCGCCCTCGACCTCGACCGGCTCGTTCACGTTCGCCTCGTGGAACTCGAAGTCCGGGTGTCCCTCCAGAGAGCGCAGATTGGTGGGTGCGCCCGTGATGAAGTTGTCGAGCGCCACGACCCTGCACCCTTGGTTCAGCAGCGCCTCACAAAGATGCGAGCCGATGAACCCTGCTCCGCCGGATACGACAGCCCGTGGTTTGCCGCTGGGGTTACTCGCGGCCGATACCCCGATACGTGAACCCCAGTCCGCGCATGACCTCAGGGTCGTAGATGTTGCGGCCGTCGATCATCACCGGCCGCCGCATCACCTGCTTCAGGCGGGCGAAGTCCAGATGTCGGAACTCGTTCCACTCCGTGACCAGTACAAGCGCGTCCGCACCACTCGCGACCTCGTACGCGTCCTTCACGTACTGGACGTCTGGAACCAATGCCTGGGCCCGTTCCATGGCGGCCGGGTCGAATGCCCGGACCTGAGCGCCGGCCGCGAGGAGCACCTTCGCGATGTCGATGCTCGGCGCTTCGCGCAGATCGTCGGTGTTCGGCTTGAAGGCCAGGCCGAGCAGCCCGATCACGCGGCCGTTCAATGAGTCGAGGCAGTCGCGCAGCTTGTCGATGGCGAGCATGCGCTGGTCGCGGTTGATATCCATCACCGCGTGCAGCAGCTCGGGGTGATAGTCGAAGCGCTCGGCGAGGGCGGCGAGCGCCGCCACATCTTTGGGAAAGCAGTTGTGCGTCACCAATCCGCCAGTGGTGACGAAGGTATGCGCACCGGGCACCTCCAGCGAGTAAACGGGTCCCGCGAACGGCCTCCGCTTGATGTCCATCACCCGCACCCAGGCCGTGCCGCGGCCGTCCAGTCGGTAGCCGGGCCGGGCGATTCGCGGAGGCTGCAGCTTGATCAGGCGCAGGACCAACTTCCGGTCGGACTCCGGAACAAGATCCACGAGCTTGGCGAGCTGGTCCGCTCCAGAACATCGGATCCGGTGGATGCGGCGTGTTGAGGTGACCGCGCGGCCCACTTGCATCGACGCGACCACGCCGAGGTCCCCCAGCAATCTGAGAAGGCCGTCGGCCATGTCGCGGCTGGTCGTGGCGCACTCGAGGACCAACGTTGACCCCCGCCGGACGTGGTGGCTCCAGGTTCCGTCGTCTGACCAGTAACCCTCCAGGAGGGCGCGCTTGTGCTCGACCGGCTCGTCCCAGATCCGGTCCGGGAGCCGGGCCTGGTGGTCAGCGTGAATACGTTGACCAGCGGCTCGCCAGAACCCTACCCTGGCCTCCGCGTTCAACTGAGCCGCGACGTCGATCCTGGCCGTCTCGAAGGACGGAAGTTCGAAGACCAAATGGGTTGCCGGTTGCAGCTCGACCGCACGAAAAGGGAGGGGATCAATGGCGTCTCTTCGGGCCTCGCCAAATCGCGCCGGCTCAGCGTGCTCTACTCCGTGGAGCACGCGGAACTTCGGTATCGCGGGCGTGATTTGTGGTTGCTGGAGAGCAAGTGGGAGCCAGTCGTCGGTCGTCAGCTGATGCGCGAGCTTCACACCGTCTCGAGTCACAAACGGATGGTCGGGCGTGCACCGAACACGACGCCCCATCTTCGTGCGCACCTCGAGAATCTCGCCATCGTGCGGTCGCAGCGTCGCGGCACTCACCGGCATGAATTCCACGGATCCGGTGTCGGGGCGCCATGCCAGGACATCCATGCTCTTGCTTTCGTAGAAGCCCGCATAGGCGTCTCCAAGCGATGAGAGGTGCACGCCACCGGCACGGCGGATGAGGACAGTCTCGTCACCCACCAGACAACTTCCGCCGTATCCAATCCCCGCGTCCAGGTATGCCGGGCCGATGCGCTTGTCCAGGCCCATCCCCTCGGCCACGAGCTTCGCGTCGGCGCCGACCCGCTCGCTGATCCGTGCGATCTCGTTGATGAACGAGATGCGTGCCGCGAGGAATGAGTTGGAGGCGTACTTGATCATCTCGGCGGTGTAGATGTTCGGCGTGACCAGGATGGGCGCCTCCAGCGGCTCGTACAGCTTGGCCACCATCTCCGCCGCCTTGCGGTCATGGCTGCCCACCACCACGCGGTCGGGATGCATGAAGTCCTGGATCGCCGAGCCCTCACGCAGGAACTCGGGATTCGACACGACATGCGCCGCGTGCTTTCCGTTGCGCTTCTTCAGCACGCTCGCGACCATGTCTCCGGTCAGCGGCGGCACAGTCGACTTGTTGACCACGACCAGCGGACCATCCATCGAGTCTGCGATCGAGTTGGCGGCGGCTTCGACATACGAGAGGTCGGCCTCGCCGCCTTCACCCTCTGGTGTGCTCACGGCGATGATCGCGTACTCCGCGCCGGGGACCGCGTCCTCATACTCGGTCGTGAACTTCAGGCGGCCGGCCGTGATGTTGCGCTCCACCAACTCGCTCAGCCCCGGTTCGAAAAATGGCACTCGGTGGCTCTTGAGCTGCGCGATCTTTTCCTTGTTGACGTCGACCACCATCACGTCATTGCCCAGGTCGGCAAGGCACGCCGCAGTGGTGAGACCGACGTAACCGGCTCCGATGACCGCCACTTTGCTCAAAGCCGGCCGATTATCTCAATAAGGATTCATAGACGGCGATTGTCTGTTCGGCGGTCTTGCGCCAGCTGAATGACCTTGCGCGTCGCAGTCCGGCTTTCCGCCAGCGATCCGGCTCGGCGGCCATCGCCGCCGCCGCATGGCCGAGCGCCTTGGGGTCCCCGTCATCCACCAGCTGCCCGGCCCCGTCCACGACCTCGAGGATGCTGGAGTTCCTGTAGGCGGCAACCGGGCACCCGCACGCCATCGCCTCCAGGCAAGGCAAGCCGAACCCCTCGTACCGGCTGGG
>VBKD01000183.1 GCA_005888075.1 Chloroflexota bacterium | reverse complement strand
GGTTCTGCGCCGCGGCATGCCCCTCAAGACCTTCGGTCGATTCGTCGCCGACGCCATGATCGCCGCCCTCCTCTAGGGCGCAGTCCTTCGACGCAGACCTAGATGTTTGGTCAGTAGCGGATGGGGTCGCGGTTGTAGGCCGCTCGCGCCCAGAGGTATCCGACCAGCGCGATCACGACGCACCAGGCGATGGCGATGATTGCGCTTTTGCCGATCGGGGTGCCCAGCAGGAGTCCGCGCAACGTCTCGATCATCGAGGTGAAGGGCTGGTTCTCGGCGAACCACCGGACGCCCACTGGCATGGTGCTCGCCGGCACGAAGCCGCTGCTGATGAAAGGCCCGAACTGAAGGAGAAGCGTGGAGCTGTTGGCTCCCGCGACTGTCTTGGCCGCCATCCCGAATGCGATCGCAAGCCAGGTCAGGGCGAGCGTCACCAAAGCGAGGAAGCCATAAGCCAAGAGCCATTGGGCTGGGCCGGTGGTGGGCCGAAAGCCGATGACCACAGCCACGCCGACCACCAGGAGGACTGAGAGCAGCGTCCTGATCAAGCTTCCGACAACACGCCCGGTAAGCACTGAACCGCGCGAGATAGCCATCACGCGGAAGCGGGCGACCACGCCTTCGGTCATGTCCATGTTGACGCCGATGGCGGTCGCTGCACAGCCGCTGCCGACGGTCATCATGAGAATCCCGGGGACGAGGTAGTTGACGTACGAAACGCCTGCTCCAAGGCCGGCGCTCACCGCACCGCCCAGGACATAGTTGAACAGGAGCAGAAAAACGGTCGGCGTTCCGATTCCGCTGATCGTCATCAAGGGGTAGCGCCGCAGGTGCTGAAAATCGCGGTGCAGCATTGTGGTCGCGTCAGTCAGCGCATACGTGCTCATGCGGCGGAGTCCTCCTTGATTCCATGACCGGTGAGGGCGAAATAGACGTCGTCGAGATCTGGCGAGTGCACGGTCAATCCGGCGACGTCGACGTTTTCGTGATCGAGCTGCTCGAGCAGCGCCCGCAGCGCCCGAACTCCGCCATCGGTGGGGATCTCCAGCGTCAGTGCGTCGTCGTCGCCGGATCCGACACCCAAGAGCCGGGCGGCCGAAGCCAGCCGCGTCGCGTCAGAAAACTGCAGCCGCACATAGCCGCCGGGAATCTGGCGCTTGAGCTCATCCGGCGTGCCTTCCGCAACGAGCCTTCCCTTGTCGAGCACCGCGATGCGGCCGGCGAGCTCGTCGGCCTCCTCGAGGTACTGCGTCGTGAGGAAGATCGTGACCCCGCCCGCAGCGAGGTCGCGGATGATCTGCCACATCGTGTGCCTGCTGCCGGGGTCGAGGCCGGTCGTGGGCTCGTCGAGGAAGATGATCCGCGGGTTGCCGATCAGCGTCATCGCGAGGTCGAGCCGCCGCCGCATCCCTCCGGAATAGGTCGTCACGATGTTGGGTCCGGCCCCTACCAGGTCGAACTGCTTCAACAGCTCAGCGGCGCGCCTGCGGCCCTCGCGCCGGCCCAGATGGTGGAGGTCGGCCATCAACATGAGGTTCTCTTCACCCGAGAGCAGCTTGTCGACCGCTGAGAACTGGCCTGTGACACCGATCGCGGCGCGGACCGCATCCGGATCCCGGGCCAGGTCGTGGCCCGCGACTCGCGCGTCGCCACCGTCAGCTTTGATGTACGTCGACAGGATCTGGACCGTGGTGGTCTTGCCGGCGCCGTTGGGACCGAGAAGCGCGAAGACCGAGCCCTCAGGAATGTCAAGGTCGATGCCGTCGAGCACAACCTTCTCGCGGTACGACTTGCGTAGGCCGGTGGCAACGATCGCCGATGTCATGATCGTTCGCTCCGCCGGATGACGATGTCTCCGAAGGACGTGCGACCGCGCACCTCGACCCTCTGGTCGGAAGGCTGCGGCCCGTCCGAGGCGGTCAGTAAGTTGCGGACGCTTCCGAACTGGGAGCGCACGTCGAGCAGGGCCGCGGTGCCTTCGCGCACGCCGACCTCGAGCTCACCATAGGCGGTTCGCAAGTCGACCGATCCGCGCACCACCTCGCCAATCCGGACCGCCCCGTTTGCCGTCCTGGCGTCAACCGCCCCGAGGGCCCGGTCGATGGTGATATCGCCATTGGCGGCATTGCATCGGATGTCGCCTCTGACCTCCCCAACCGATGTGACGCCGTTGAGGTTCTTGATCACCGCCGGACCGTCGATCTCACGAATGCGCACCTGGCCGGAACCGGTGATCTCGCCTCGACCGACGACACGATCTACGGTCACGCTCCCAGCACTGGTGCTCAGGCGGAGCGGGCCAGTCTCGTCGAGCCGGATGTTTCCGACACTCGTGGTGAACCTGGATTCTCCGAGCCGGCCATCGCAGCTGAAGTCGCCGACCGTCGCCTCGGCGTCGACGCGCGACCCCGCCGGCAGCTCGATCACAACATCGATCGCCTCACGACCGCCGAATGGGGAGAACTGCTTCCACGACTTTGGCGCCTTGATCAGCAGCCTGCCCTGGGAGAATTCCACGCGGGTCTGCTCTGCGGTCTTGACGTCGGACTCTTTGGTGGTGTCGTTTGGACTGACCACGACGACGGTGTCGCTGCGGTCACTCGCGATGATCCGGAGGTCACCCACGACCAGGTTCACCGTCACCGAGATCGGCTCAGGGGTGTTGAACGTTGGCATCGTCAGCGCACCCATCCGGTGTAGCTCTGCCGCCCGCGCGGGCCCGACCGCCGAGAGTCGTCAGGCTCCAGAGCGGCGGCCACTGCGCGAACGAGCCATGCGTTGACGGAGAGTCCCTCCTTGTCCGCGGCCTCTTCGGCTCGCAGCTTTAAGGAATCGGGAAGGCGCAGGTTGATCCGCGAGGTCCCACCCTCATCGCCTTCAGCCCGGACCGCAGGAAGGGGGGATCGAAGGTCGGTCGAGTCTTGAAACGCCTCCTCGGTCGGAGGCGGTGTCACAACGAAACTCGGGTTCGAGCCACGCAGGCGCACCTCAACCGAGCCCGGGGCAAGGTCGCGGGTGATCTCGTCCGCCGCCGCGGACATGGCCTCCAACAGGATCAGTCGGGTCGCGGAATCGAGTGGCGCAGTGAGTCGCTCGGCGAGAGCGCGCGCATCCTCGCCGCCGGCCTCCGCGGCTACCTGCAGCTCGTGCTGGAGTCTCTCAACGTACTGTGCAAGGTCCATTGCGAGCCACTATGGCACCATTATGGCTCCACGTCAAGTGCCGAAATGGCTCTTGCGGGTTAGGGAAGCGACTCGTTCGCATTGGTCATTCGCGTGATGTGCTCGAACCCTCCGCGGACGGACGATCAGAGTGATTCAAGACAAGACGTCAAGGAGCCTGGAATGGCAGCAACTAAGCCGGTCATTCGGACCGTCGGCCTAACCAAGCGGTACGCCAACAACATCACCGCGGTCGATCGGCTCGACCTCGAGGTCGAGCACGGCGAGGTGTTCGGGTTCCTCGGTCTCAACGGCGCCGGGAAGACGACGACGCTGCGCATGCTGCTCGGCCTGATCAAGCCGACCTCGGGCAGCGCGATTGTCGCCGAGCACGCCCCCGGCGACCCGGTGGGCCTGCACCACATAGGGTCGATGATCGAAGGACCGGCTTTCTATCCATACCTGTCGGCTCGCGAGAACCTGAAGGTCGTCGCTGACTACGGCGGCGTCGCATTCGGGCGAATCGATGGCGCACTGGACCAGGTCGGCCTTTTATCGCGCGCGCACGACCAATTCGCCTCCTATTCGATGGGGATGAAGCAGCGCTTGGGTGTCGCCGCGGCATTGATGAAGGACCCTGAACTGATGATTCTCGACGAGCCGACCAACGGCCTCGACCCCGAGGGCGTCGTCGAGATGCGCGCCCTAATCCGGCGGCTGGGCACTGGCGATCGCACCGTGATACTTTCCAGCCACCTGCTCAACGAGGTCGAGCAGACATGCGATCGCGTGGCCATCATCAACCAGGGCAAGCTCGTCCGCCTGGGCACGGTTCATGAGTTGCGCGGCGAGCCGGCACTGCTGGTACGTGCGACCCCGTCGGACGCCGCCCAACGCACGCTGGAGCGCATGTTCGGCACCTCCATCGCGCCGGTTGACGGCACATTTCGCGTCAGCGTCGACCCAGAGCGTGCCGCCGACATCAACGCGGCCCTCGTGAGCGCGGGGATTCGCGTGAGCGAGCTCCGACCTGCGGAGCGGACTCTCGAGGATGTCTTCCTCACGGCCACAAAACACCAGGCAGCAGCAGCAGCGTGATCGGAAGTTTCGAAGCGGAGTGGCGCAAACTCCGGCGGCGACCGGCAGCCTGGTGGCTGGGCGCCTTCATCCTCGCGATCATCGTGGCCGTCTATGCGTACTCCTGGATCGCGTACAACTCCTCGAGCTTCCGGCCCAATCCGGGCCAGACCGTCGCACAGCTCAAGGCCGGCTTATATCCGAACAGATTCGCCAGCCTGGTCGTATCCGACACGGGCCTGGTAGGCGGCGCACTCATTCTTGTGATGGGCGCGTTGGCGGTCGGCAGCGAATACTCGTGGACGACCTTCAAGACGGTCTACACGCAAGGCCCAAGCCGGCTCCAGGTCCTTGGCGGCCAGGTGCTTGCGGCCAGCGCCGTCAGCGCGATCATCGTCGTCGCGCTCTATGCCGTGGCCGCGGTGAGCAGCACCATAATCGCGGGCATCGCCGGCGTGGCGATCACGTACCCCGCATATATCGATGTGGTCAAGTCGATGGGCGCGACCTGGCTGATATTTGAGGTGTTCGTGCTGTTCGGGATGTTCATGGCCTATTTGCTCCGGCAGTCGGCGCTGGCAGTCGGCCTGGGTCTCGCATACATGCTCGCGATCGAAGGCATTCTGTTCCAGGCGCTCCGTGGCCTGAACGTCGGCTGGCTGACGACGGTCGAGAAGTTCCTGGTTGGCCAGAATGCGAGCTCGCTGGCGAATTCGATCGGCAGCGGCGGCCCACAATCGGTCCCGCCACTGGTGTCGGCCCAGCAGGCGGTCCTGGTCCTCGCGATTTACGGGCTGGCCTTTGTCCTCGTCTCGAGCCTGCTGGTTCGCGCCCGCGACGTCGTCTGATTCCTCAGCAGGGGAGCGCGCTCCCCTGGCTCTGCGTCCGCTCGGGGCTCACCACCATTTCTCCTCAAGGGCGCGGTCGGTGGCGCCTGTCTCGTCGAGCGCATCCAGCTCCGCCATGTCTTCGGCCGAGAGGGTGAAGTCGAAGATGCGCGAGTTCTCTTCGATCCGGTCGCGGTGCGTAGATTTCGGAATGACGATGGTGTTCTGCTGCACGCACCAGCGAAGCAGCACCTGTGCGGGCGTGCGTCCGACGCGCGCGGCCAGCCGTTGCACCGCCCGGTTTCCGAGGTGGCGACCGGTCCCGAGCGGGCTATAGGCCTCAACCGCAATCGCCCTCTCCCCTGCACCGTCGAGGAGCTTGCGGCGGTACTCGAACGGGCTGAACTGCACCTGATCCACCACCGGCGCAACCGCGGCCGTGGCAATCACCTCGTCCAGCTCTCGAACGTCAAAGTTCGACACGCCGATTGAGCGCGTGTATCCATTTGCCCGGGCTTGCTCCATTCCTGGCCACGCCCAGGTTGGACCGCCTTGCGGCCAGTGAATCAAATACAGGTCGACGAAGTCGATGCCAAGCCGCTCGAGACTGCGCTCAGCCTCGGCAACCGGGTCTCGCGAGCCCGGCCAGAACTTTGTGGTGATGAAGACCTCGTCGCGCGGCACTCCACTCTCCTTCAGCGCGCGGCCAACGCTCTCCTCGTTGCCATAGGCCTGAGCGGTGTCGATATGGCGGTACCCGAGCTCGAGCGCCCATCGCACCGCTTTAACGCACATCGGTCCGTTCGGAATCTGCCAGACGCCAAGGCCAAGCTGAGGGATTTGGTTTCCGTCCGCGAGCTGCCGCAGGTGCTTGTCAGGTGCGCGCGAGCTCAACGCGCAGCACGCATCCGCTGGGCGAGCAGCGCGACAAGGCCGAGCCCAGCGACGCCGGCGCTGTAGACAACAGTTATCGGATGCAGGCCAAATGAGGTCGTAGCGAAGCCCGCGGCCACAGCAGGAAGACTAAAGGCAAGGTAAGCGATCACGAGGGCGGCCGCCAGGAGCTCGCCGCGTTCGGTTGGTGCAGCGATGCGAGCCAGCGTTCCGAACGAGCCGAGGCCGGATGCACCGAAGCCCATACCTGCGACGCCGGTTCCGATGGCGCCCAGCGCCACGGCATGGGTCTCGACGCCGGCGAGCG
>VBKD01000182.1 GCA_005888075.1 Chloroflexota bacterium | reverse complement strand
GCAGCTGGGTGGCTATTTCGACCGTGCCGGGGACGACGGGCCGGGGCGACTTGCCGAGCCCATCAAACCGCTGGGCGAGAACTCCATCGCGGCGATCGCCCTCATCGAGCTCGACACCGTGGTCGGTGAACCCGCGTCGCCTTATCGGGAACGCGCGAGACGAGCCCTTGAATCGGTGGCGGCCCTGCCGCGACAGTACGGCCTGATGGCGGCGGTGTTCGCCCGCGCACTCGATCGCTTGCCGCACGCGATCAAAGTCTCGACCCAGAACCCGGAGCTCTTGCGCGCGGCTGTGCTTGCGCATCCTTATGCCGTCCTCGACCCCGACGGAGACGGGCGTGCCGTTGTCTGCTCAGGAACCATATGCTTGGCGCCGGTGTCTACACCGGATGCCGTAGCAGAAGCGATTCAGCAAGCAACCAAGACGCGTGCCTGAGAGCCGCGGCCACTTTGCGCGCCGCGTAAACAGAGCTCTCGACAACCCAAACCTGCAGAAAGCTCTCGTCCACGCGATGACCGGCCTGCGCGGCCGCCGCAACGCCGCCTTCGAATCATTCGATTTCCAGAAGGGCCGCGCCGACCTCAAGGCGCGTAGGCAGGCAAACCTCGACCGATTGCCAGAGCTCCTGGATGAGTTCATCGAGAGGCTCGAGGCCGTCGGCGGCGAGGTACACCTCGCCAAAGACGCAGCCGAAGCGCGCGAGATCATCGGTCAGATCTGCGCGAAGGCCGGCAGTGGCACGCCCGAAGGGACGCGAATGGTCGTGACCAAGAGCAAGTCGATGGCCAGCGAGGAAATCGGGCTCAACGCTTACCTGGAAGGCCTCGGCATGGAAGTCGTCGAGACTGATCTCGGCGAGCGGATGGTCCAGCTGACCCATACGCATCCCTCCCATTTGATCGCGCCCGCGATTCACCTGACCAAGGAGGATGCGGCTCGGGTCTTTGGCACCGAAGCCACGGTCGAGGCGATCCAGCTTCATGCACGCGAGTCGCTGCGCCAGAAGTTCATCGATGCGACCGTCGGCATAAGCGGGGCAAACATGGCGATCGCCGAGACAGGCACCATCGTCCTTGTCACCAACGAAGGCAACGCCGACCTCACGACCACGCTGCCTCCGGTGCACATCGCACTCTTCGGAATCGACAAGGTCGTCGCCACGATGGACGACGCCGTCGCCATGCTGCGCATGCTGCCGCGCAGCGGGACGGGCCAGCGGATGACCAGCTACGTGAACTGGATCACCGGTCCTTCGCGTTCGGCGGATATAGAGCAATCGCTGACCATCGGTGTGCACGGTCCGCGCGAGATGCACTGCGTGATCATCGACAACGGCCGCGAGAAGATGAGAGCCGACCCGATCTTTCGCGACGCGTTGACCTGCATCCGCTGCGGCGCCTGTTCCAACGCCTGCCCGCCTTTCATGGCGGTGAGCGGTCACCAGTTCGGCGGTCACATCTACAACGGACCGATCGGCCTTGTGCTGACTCCCTTTCATCACGGCCTGGAGGACGCCGACCTCTCCAACACCCTCTGCGCCCAATGCAACGCGTGCCAGGAGGTATGCCCGGTCGACATCCCGCTCCCGCGGCAGATCCTCGAACACCGGCGCTCAGGCCGGCGCTCGGCGCGCAAGAAGGCCCTGCTCGGTGTGTGGGAAAGGCCACAGCTGGCGGACGGGTTGATGCGGGCAGTGGCCCCGTTCAGCGGCCTGGTGCAAGGGACGCCAAGGCTTGCCCGGACCCCCTATCGCGACCGTGCCGCGCCGCGAGAGGTCGATGGCGAGCCCCTGACGATCTTTGCCTCATGCCTCGTCGACCGGGTGTGGCCGCAGGCCGCGATCGCCCTGGAGCGCATTGCCGCTGCCGCCGGCTTCAAGGTTGGTTTTCCCAAGGACCAATGGTGCTGCGGGCTGATCTCGGCGAACGCCGGCGACTTCAAAGGCGGCGCCGCTCTGGCCTCGCAGCTGGCTTCGGCCCTTGGAGATTCCAAGGGCTTGATCGTGACTCCCTCCGCATCATGTTTCGGCGCCTTCACGCTCGACTCCGCGGATTGGGGCTTTGCAGGCGAGCCCGGTTTGAAGTCTCGTTTCAGGGATTCGACACGGTTTGCGCTGCAGCTGCTCGAGAACGACCCCGACCTTGTCGACCCGAACCAGATGAGCCTGAAGGTGGCCTATCACGACTCGTGCCAGACCCTGCGGCAGCTTGGCTTGAAGACGGAGCCACGCCGCGTCCTGGAGCTGGCGGGCTATGAGGTGGTCGACCTGCCCGATATCGCCAACTGTTGCGGCTTCGGCGGCACGTTCAGCCTGGAGTGGCCGCGGGTGGCCGACCGGCTGGCGCAATGGAAGCTGGATGCCATCGCGAAGACCGGCTGCACGGTCCTGGCTTCGGACAATCCGGGCTGCCTCATGCACATCGAAGCCGCCGCTCGGAAGCGGGGGATGGACCTTCGTGTCGTCCACGTCCTGGAGCTGGTCGCGGCACATCTCGCTTAACAGCTAGCCTGTCTCGTTAACCTTTAGAGCAGCCTTGAAGATTGCTCTGGTCTCCGTGCCCGCCGGGGAGCTCGATGTCGACGCCCTCGCCGTGCCAGTCGCCACGGGCCAGCGCCTTTCTGGCCCGGCCGTCGAGCTCGACCGCGCCATGGGTGGTGTGCTTGCAGAGATGGTCGCCACCGCCGAGTTCAGGGGACGCATCCACGAAGTCCTGCCGGTTCCTGCCCAGGGCAAGATCGGACCGAGGCGCGTGATCCTTTACGGCCTTGGCTCTCTTCACGACCTCGACGGCCAGCGCATGCGCTCAGCGCATCACGAGCTGGTGCGGGCGTCGCGAACGTACGGCTACAAACGAATCGCCGTGCTGCGCACAGACGCTGTCCGCATGGACGCCCTCAAGGCCGTGGTGGAAGGCTGTGTCATGGGCACCTTCGAGCGGCGATCGCGCCAGACCGGGCCGCAGCCCGAGCGGCGCGAGATCGACGAGCTGATGCTGGTCGGCTTCGGATCAGGGCGCGAACACGAGCTGGTCGCCGCGCGGGAGAACGGAGAAGCGACCAACCGGGCGCGCGAGTGGCAGAACGCCCCTCCCAACGAGCTGACCCCCGAGGCGCTCGCTCAGGAGGCAATGCGCATCGCGCAGCGGCACAACCTGGAGGTCGAGGTCCTCGGACCGGCTGAGCTGAAGACGGGAGGCTACAACCTGCTGATCGGCGTCGCATCGGGTTCAGCCAAACCGCCACGCCTCATCAGGCTGCGCCACCGTGGCAGCCCCTCCCCACTCAGTGGGGAGGGTGGCTCCGTCCGCGCAGCGGACGCAGCCGGAAGGGGGGCCGGGAGTCCGTCCGGCGCAGCAGCGAGTTCTGCCGGCGGCCCCGTCCTCGCGCTCGTGGGCAAGGGCATCACGTTCGACTCCGGTGGCATCTCGCTCAAGGACCCGGACCGGATGGCCGATATGAAAGCCGACATGTCCGGCGCCGCCGCGGTACTGGCAGCGATCGACGTCATCGCCTCACGCAAAATCCCGCTCGATGTCATGGCCGTCGTCGCGGCGTGCGAGAACATGCCCGGCCCTGCTGCCCAGAGGCCTGGAGATGTCGTGGTCAGCGCCGACGGCAAGACCGTCGAGATCGTCAACACCGACGCCGAAGGACGGCTGGTTTTAGCTGACGCGCTCACCCACGCGCTGCGCAATGGCGCGACCCACATCCTCGACCTTGCGACTCTCACCGGAGCCGCGACCGTAGCGATCGGCCACGCCGCGACCGCCGCGGTGAGCAATGACGACAGCTTCTGGGCCACCGTGGACATGGCGTCACGCGAGGCAGGCGACCGCGTCTGGCGCCTGCCGATGTACGCCGACTACCGCATCCTCCTGCGCAGCCAGATCGCGGATTTGCGCAACTCACAGTACGGCGAGGCCGGCTGCATCCTCGGCGGTATGTTCATCGGCGAATTCGCCGGCGGTAAACCCTGGGCGCATCTCGATATCGCCGCATCGAGCTGGAATACGAACACCGAGCTGACCACCGTCCTTCGCGGTCCCAGTGGCGCCGGGACCCGAATCTGCATCGAGCTGGCGGAACTTATGGCGGGAGCTGAGCGTTAACCGAAGGTGGGAATCCTCGAGACCATCCACTCCCCCACGGACCTCCGGGCGCTCGACGGGCCCCGCCTCGCCCAGCTCGCCGATGAGGTGCGAGCTGACCTTCGCCCTCCACCGTGTGTTCGACAGCCCCCGGGACGCGATCGTCTGGGACACAGGCCACCAGGCCTACGTGCACAAGCTCATGACGGGTCGGGCTAAGGACTTTGCGCAGCTGCGCCAGGCGGGAGGCATGTCCGGATACCCGTCGCGTAAGGAATCCGAGCACGACCTCGTGGAAAACAGCCACGCCTCGACCTCGCTCAGCTACGCGTTGGGCATTGCCGAGGCACGACTGCGAAAAAAGATAGGCGGCTACGTCGTCGCTGTGATCGGGGACGGCGCGCTGACGGGCGGCATGGCGTATGAGGCGCTGAACCAGATTGCGCACCTCGAGCCGCCGAACCTGATCATCGTGATCAACGACAACGGGCGATCATATGCCCCGACGGTCGGCGGCCTGGCCCGGCATCTATCTCAGCTGCGCGTCGATCCTCGCTACGAGCGCATGAAAGAGGAGATCTCTCACCTTCTGCGCGAGCTTCCGTTGGTCGGCACGACGGCCGACCAGGCCGCCTATCGCGTCAAGGAAGGTCTCAAGCAGCTGCTTCAGCCATCGACGATTTTCGAAAGCCTCGGCATCAAGTACGCAGGGCTCGTGGACGGGCACGACGAGGCAGCGCTCGAGGAAGTCCTTTCGCGCGCCAAGAAGCTCGGTGAGCCGGTGGTCGTGCACGTCGTGACGGAAAAAGGTCACGGCTACGGACCCGCGGTCGAGGACGAGATCGACAAGCTGCACGGCGTCAGCGCCTTTGATCCGCTGACCGGCCGGCCACGTTCGACGGAGCTCACCTACACAGACGTTTTCGGCGAAGCATTGATGACCGCCGCCACGACGCGACCAGAGGTTTGCGCCATCACCGCGGCGATGGCCTCCTCGACCGGTTTGCTGAATTTTGCCAAGGAATTTCCGGACCGCTTCTTCGACGTCGGGATCTGCGAGCAGCACGCGGTCACGTTTGCCGCCGGACTGGCCATGGCGGGCATGCACCCGGTCGTTTGCATCTACTCGACCTTTCTCGCCCGCGCCTTCGACCAGACCATCATGGACGTCGCTCTGCACAAGCTGCCGGTCGTCTTCGTCATCGACCGCGCGGGAGTGACAGGACCCGATGGCGCGTCGCACCACGGCATCTTCGACCTTTCATATCTGCGCCTCATCCCAAATCTCAAGATCGCGGCACCGGCTGACGCGACAGAGCTTTGCGCGCTGCTCGAGACCGCGCTGGCGACGGACGGGCCGGTCGCGATCCGGTATCCGAAGGGTCCGGTCTCCGGGACGCCGGATCTTCCGGTCGAGCCTCTACCCGTCGGCCGGTGGGAAGAGCGACGCAAAGGATCTGACGCGGTCATCTTCGCAGTCGGGCGAATGGTGGAGGTCGCGGCCGAGGCGGCCGAGCGCCTCGAGCTTCAGGGAGTGTCCTGTGCCGTCGTCAACGCGCGCTGGATCAAGCCGATGGACCCGCGCGTCATCGATTGGGCGCGCAGGCACCCAGTGGTTTTGACAGTGGAGGACAACGTCGGCGCCGGCGGCTTCGGCGGGGCGGTGCTCGAGGCGCTGGCCCCCCATGGCCTGGCCGGCCGAGTTCGGACGGTTGCCCTCCCCGACGCATTCCTGCCGCAGGGCAAGGCCGCGGACATCCTCAAAGAGCACGGTCTGGACGCGGCGGGGATCGCAAAGGCCGTTTACGAAGCGGTGAAGGGCTCCGTCAGAGAAAGGAAGGAGCCTTAGAGCTTTTTCCGGCCGCCGAAGCCTTCGCCGATGTGGTGCCAGTGCTCGACCCGCTCCTCGCCAAGCTTCCAGCACAGCTCCACCAGCTCCCCGTCTCGGTATGAAGGGAAGTCGATCAGCCCCTCCAGCGGACCCTTTAGCTGGATGCCCATGCCGTTCAGGTTGGCCACGGCTTTGAGCAGCTCCAGCTCGGCGCCGCTGACCGCGTCGGACGCCTGCTGGTGACGCTCCTTGTCGACGTCGCCCGCGCTCGCACGCTTTGCTTCGTACTCCGAGATTCGTGCCTGGTCCTCGAGCTCCGGCAGCAAAGTGGAGAGCTCCGCGATCTGCGCCACGATCGGTCGAACCCGAGGTAGCTCTCGGTTCGCCTCCTCGACGGTGTAGGTGCGGAGCCTCTGCACGACTGCTCAACGATACTTCGTCGTATGGACGTCGCGGAGATGAAGAGCCGACTGGCCGCCGCTGAGGTTGCACATCTGGCCACTGTTGGAGACGGTGACCGACCGCACTTGGTGCCAGTCTGTTTTGTGCTGGCCGATGACAGGCTTTACTTCGCGGTCGACGCCAAACCTAAGCGCACCAGAGACCTGAAGCGACTGCGCAACATCGCGGCCAACCCCGCCGTGTCTGTGCTCGTCGACCATTACGAGGACGACTGGAGCAAGCTCTGGTGGGTGCGTGCCGACGGTACGGCGCGCAAGGTCGGCGACTCCGCCGAGGCCGGCCGTGCGATCGAGCTCCTCATGGCCCGCTATCCGCAATACCGGGCCGCCCGCCCGGCGGGTCCGGTGGTCGCGATCTCCATCGAACGCCTGTCAGGGTGGACGGGCTCATAGCCCGATGAGCTCCGGCTGCGCTTGCTCCACCGGATAGCCCAGCGGCACGGAGTCAAGCGTCGACGTGCCTAGCGGATAGGGCCCGAACGAACGACTCCCGACCGTCGCCGTCCATGTGACGTCATAGCGCACATGCGCGCGGATCGCATACCCGGCTTGGCTGTGGGCCTCAAAGACATGGCTCACCGATGAAGCCCGCGGATATGCGATGCCGAATCCGGACCACCCGGTGAACCGGACGCCGCTGCCATCGCCGAAATCCCAATCCACTCCCACGGGCGTCGCCGTGATGGTGTACGGCAAGCCTCGATACGTCTCGTCCACCGTGATCGGGGAGGGATGAGGGTCGAGCCACAGCCACGTATCCAATCCGACCAGGCCTGTCGCCGCCGGATTCGCGACCGTCCTGGATCGCGCCCCAGTCCATTCCGGCATTGGCGGCGGCGCCAGCGGCGCAGCGCATGTCACCTGGTCCGCGGTCGCGTTCTGCACTCGGTCCACGGCCTCCACATGGAAGCAGACCGTCTCTTGCGGACTCGCGTGGAGAAGCGTCACCACGCGAGGGCTCGACGTGACCGCATATTGCAGCTGCCCGGGCCGATCGCTGACCGTAAGCCACGAGACGTAGTGGTCCATCCCGGCGACGAAGTAGTCGCGCCCGGTGCCGTCGCCCCGGTCAGCCACCGGGTCCCACGTGAACGCGACAGAGTCTTGCGTGACATCGGTGACGTGCGGCAGCGGCGGATATGGCGCAACAGCGTCGACATAGATGTCGACGACCGGATAGCCATATTGGTCGGCCATGTACGGCGGTGGCGACGAGCTGCCGCGATAGCCGCCGCCGCACTGGCCTCCGAAGGTCCAGTTGTAGTAAGCGATGTACTGCTTGACGTGGCCGTGCACGGCCCAACCGTTGTCGCCGAAGTTCCAGTGGTAGTGCTGCGGATAATCCTCGTGGAGGAGTTTCACCCAGCCTGACGAGTCGCCCGGCGCTCCGCGGAAATCGCCGTAGAAGAAGCCATACCAGTCGTCGTATCCAGGGTTGCGGTGGAACCCGTAGAAAGTTTCGCGCTCGGGATTCGTGCCGACGAGAGGGTCGTTCGTCACGACCTTGCCGATCCACATGTCGGAGAAATTCGTGCACCACCCCGGCGGATCTCCATAACCAGGACTGCCGAACGAAGACGCCGCCCGCGCGGGGCAAGGCAGCAACGCGAGCACGGAGGCAATGGCCACAGCCACCAGACGGCGCATGCCGCCAACTTATGGGGCGCGATCAAGAATTTGAACCCAGCCTGTTAACGGGGCTGAAATGATTAGGGTGTGCGAACCGGCAACGTGAGACCCACCCGGGTGCTGGGGATTGCGATCGGGGCAGTCCTGTCCATCGTGTTGCTCGCCACCGTGCTCGAAGCCATCCTCGACTACTTCTCGATATCCCTCGACGCGGCGGCGGTGGCGCAGACATTCGTCCAGCAAGCCGACCTTGTGGGGGTCGGCCTCGTGGCCGTCGAGGAGGCGGGAGTGCCGCTGCCGATCTCGGGAGACCTGATCATCGCGTATAGCGCCTCCAGCATCGGCCGGGACCCCTACGCCTGGCTGGCGCTGGGAGTTGGGTTCTGGATTGCGGTCCTTTTGGGCTCCAGCTTCCTCTTCATGCTGTCTCGACGCTGGGGTAATCGCCTTTTGCTGGGCACGCCAGGCCGGCTGTTGTACCTGACCCCGGAACGGGTCAAGCGCGTCGAGGGATGGTTCAAGCGCTGGGGTATATGGACGGTGATCTTCGGCCGACAGGTGCCTGGTTTCCGAGTCGCTGTGACAGTGGTGGCCGGCTCGTTCGAGCTGAGTTATCGACTGTTCATCACCGGTGTGGCCATCTCGTCCGCGGTCTGGATCACCATGTTCATGGCGCTCGGCTTGCTCGTGGGCCCACGCGCGCAGCAGCTGCTGGGAGCGCACCAGAACACCAGCATGTTGATTCTCGGCGGAGTGGTCCTGATCGCTTTCGTCTACGTCGTCTGGCGCCTGGCAGGGCCCCGGCGGCGAAGAGCAGTTTCGTAGTGCACGCATAGAATCGGCCCCGTGCGCGACCAACGCGAGCAGCGAAAGGTGGTCACGGTTCTGTTCGCCGACGTCGTCGGCTCGACCTCGCTGGCCGCCCAGAGCGATCCGGAGGTCGTCCGCTCGATGATGTCCCGTTACTTCAAACGGATCGCGGAGATCGCAGAGGCGTACGGCGGAACGGTCGAGGTGGGACGCCCAGATCGATCGGATTCAAGCCCTTCTGGAGTCCGATGTGCAGGCTGGTACTTGACAAGACTCGACGTCTCATCTAGTCTCGCCTCGTCGTGGAAGCCAGGGCGCGAATCCTCGACAAGGCTCGAGGCCTGATCGCCGAAGGTCGCAACGCCACCGTGGCCGACATCGCCGCCGCGGCCGGCATCTCCCGAGCGAGTTTCTACCGCGCCTTCGAATCCCGCGACGCGCTGCTCGAAGCGCTCGAGCTCGCCCCCGAGCCCGACGCTCGGCAGCGCATCCTCGACACCGCGCTCCGGATGGTGGGCGCGAGCGGCCTGACCGCTCTATCGATGGACGACCTGGCGCTCCAGTCAGAGGTCTCGCGCGCCACCCTGTATCGCCTCTTTGCCGGCAAAGCCGCGCTGTTCACGGCCCTCGTCCGCGCCTACTCCCCACTCGAGCCGGTGACCCAGGTGCTGACCGAGATGCAGGGCGAGCCCGTCGAAGCCGTGATGCCCGAGCTGGCGCGCGCCGTGTACCGAACCTTCTACGTCGGGGGCGAGAACCGCGCCGGCATGCTGCGAGCGCTGTTCTTCGAGGTCAGCAGCCTGGCGCCGGACACAGAGGACGCCGTGCAAAACGTGATCGGCCGGCTGGTGGCGTCGGTGGCCGTGTATCTGATGGGCGAGATGTCGGCCGGCCGCCTCAGGCGCACGCATCCGCTGCTCGCGCTGCAGTCGTTCGTGGGTCCCATCTTTTTCCACCTCATGACGCGTGCTCCCGCCGAACGCCTCCTTGGCTTCGACATCGCCGGGGAGCAAGCGGTGACCCTGCTGGCCGAGATGTGGCTTCGGGCCATGTCCACCAAGGAGAGCGAAACGTGAGTCAGACATACGCGGTCGAGGTCGATGGGGTGTCCAAATAGTTCGGCGCGTTCAAGGCCCTCGACGGAATCACGATCCGGGTCAGGCAGGGCGAGATCTACGGACTCCTGGGTCCGAACGGCGCGGGCAAGACGACGCTCATCCGGCTGATCACCGGGCTCCTGGCGGCGCATACGGGAACCGTCACCGTGCTCGGACAGCGAATGCCTGATGTCGGCGTGCTGCGTCACATCGGATACATGACTCAGCAGGCAGCTCTGTATCCCTCGCTTTCGGTTGATGAGAACGTGCGCTTCTTTGCGGCCATCAACGGCGCCGAGGAAGGGGTCAAAGACGCGCTCGAGCTGGTGCGGCTCTACGACCGCCGCGGCTCAGTGGTGTCCACGCTGAGCGGCGGCATGCGCCAGCGGTGCTCTCTCGCATGCGCGCTCGTTCATCGACCCCAGCTCCTTCTGCTCGACGAGCCGACCGTCGGTGTCGACCCTGAGCTGAGGGTCCAGTTCTGGGAGGACTTCCGCCGCATGGCCGCGTCGGGCACCACGATCATCGTCTCGAGCCATGTCATGGACGAAGCCGATCGCTGCCAGCGGCTTGGCCTCATCCAGTACGGCCGCCTCATCGATGACGGCACGCCATCCGAGATTCGGGCCAAGGCCGGAACCCAGAACCTCGAAGAGGCGTTCCTCGCCCTGGCCGGCCGGAGGACCGAATGAGCGGCCATCGCGTCAGCGCGATCACGAGGCGATTGCTGCAGGGATTCCGGCGGGATCGGAGGACGCTCGCTCTGTTGTTCGTGGCCCCTCTCGTCATCCTCGGCCTGCTGGGCTATCTCATGCGCGGTTCCAGCAGCGCGCCGGCGGTCGGCATCGCAAACGTCGACTCCGGGC
>VBKD01000118.1:6274-15209 GCA_005888075.1 Chloroflexota bacterium | reverse complement strand
CAGCAAGACTTCCCGCGAGGGGAGCAGAAGTCCAGTTTGGGATGATTGGTTCGATACGCTGCTCAGTGTTTTGTCAGTATGGCTGGCAATCCCGCGGCGCAGATTGAGTGGAGAGATAGATGGCTGCGAATCAGGGCGACCGATATGCGCGAATGCTGTACCGCCGCTGCGGCCGCAGCGGGCTCAAGCTGCCGGCCATCTCCCTGGGCCTGTGGCAGAACTTCGGCGCCAATGCGCCGTTCGAGCGGCAGCGTGACACCGTCCTCCGGGCTTTCGATCTCGGGATCACGCATTTCGACCTCGCCAACAACTACGGCCCGCCGCCTGGTTCAGCAGAGGAAAACTTCGGCCGGATCCTTGCCGAGGATCTCGCCGGTCACCGTGATGAGCTCGTCATCTCGACCAAGGCCGGTTACGACATGTGGCCCGGCCCGTATGGAGAGTGGGGCTCACGCAAGTACCTGCTGGCCAGCCTCGACCAGAGCCTCAAGCGGATGGGCGTCGAGTACGTCGACATCTTTTATTCGCACCGCTTCGATCCGGAGACTCCGCTGGAGGAGACGATGGGTGCGCTGGACGCGGCCGTGCGGCAGGGCAAGGCGCTGTATGTCGGCGTCTCGTCTTACTCGGCGCGGCGAACGCGTGAGGCGGCCTCCGACCTCCGCCAGCTCGGGTCACCGCCGCTCATCCACCAGCCGTCGTACTCGATGCTCAACCGGTGGATCGAGCGCGACTTGCTCCGAGTCCTGAAGGAAGAGGGGATGGGCTGCATCGTCTTCTCCCCGCTGGCGCAGGGCCTGCTTACCGACCGCTACCTCCAGGGAGTGCCCGAAGGATCGCGTGCCAGTCACGCCGGGTCGATGTCGACGAACATGCTGACCGACGAGAACCTGACCAAGATTCGCGCACTCAACGAGATCGCGCAGCGGCGTGGCCAGTCACTGGCTCAGATGGCAGTGGCCTGGACATTGCGCGACCCTGTCGTGACCTCGGCTCTGGTGGGCGCGAGCAGCGTTGGTCAGCTGGAACAAAACGTTGCGGCGCTGGACAAGCTCGATTTCTCGCCTGCAGAGCTCGAGGAAATCGACCGCTACGCGACCGAGAGCGGAATCAACATCTGGGCCGCCTCGAGCGCAAACTGACGTCTCGTGGCCGGCTCCACAACTGCAACCGAAATAGATCAGCGAGATATAGACGAGGCCCGCGCCTTCAACACAAAGCTCGAGGCGCTTCTGGCGTCCGTGCCTCCCCTGCACACCGTTCCCGCCGAGGTAACGCGGCAGCAGCGTCGAGAAGGCACCGCGGTTTTTCCCAAGCCCGTGTTTCTGGGAGAGGCCCTGGATATCGAGGTTCCGGGGCCGAGCGGTCCGATCAAGGTGCGCGTCATCCGCCCCGATCAAAAGCCGACCGGCATCTACCTGCACCTGCACGGGGGAGGGTGGACGCTCGGCAAGCACGATATGCAGGACGAGGGCCTGAAGCTGCTCGCCAACGAGACAGGCTTGTGCGCCGCAAGTGTCGACTACAGGCTCGCCCCCGAAGCGCCGTATCCGGCCGGTCCCGATGACTGCGAGGCCGCGGTGGCGCACCTGCTCGAGCACGGCCCGCGGTTGCTTGACGCGCCGGCGCGGTTTGCGATCGGCGGTGAGTCCGCGGGGGCGCATCTGTCCGTGGTCACTCTGCTCCGGCTTCGCGATCGGCACAGGATCAAGAACCGCATTGCCGCGGCCAATCTCGTCTATGGCGTGTACGACTTGAACGGAACCCCGAGCCAGCTTCTCATGGAAGACCGTGAGGTGCTCACGCGGCCGATCCTGCGGTGGTTTCGCGACAACTTTCTCCCGGACCGGTCATTCGAGCAGCGTCGAGACCCTGATATATCCCCTCTTTACGCGGACCTGGGGGATATGCCTCCGGCGCTGTTCACCGTCGGGACGGTGGATCGCCTCCTTGACGACTCTCTGTTCATGGCCGAGCGTTGGCGGCAGGCGGGAAACCTGGCCGATGTGGCGATCTACCCGGAAGGCGTGCATGGGTTCAACCAGTACCCGACGGGCCTGGCGCGCAAAGCGAATGCGAGACAGCTCGATTTCCTACGAAACGCGCTGAGCTGATCAGGCTTCCATGAGGGTCAACGAGCACCTAAAACAGCCTCTTGACCCGATACCCAATATCCTATAGGATCGATGCGCTTGCACTGAGCGGCTCGATTCATATTTGGGCCCAGTCACCAAGGAGGAAGCTGGATGGAAAGTAGAGCCCTGGCCCGATTTCTGGCCATAGCAGCCGTTCTCGTGGTCGCCGCCTGTGGAGCGACCCCCAGCGGCGGAGGCGGCAAAAGCCCCGCCGCGGTCGCCATCGTCCCGGGAGGACCGCACCCCTATTTCGAACCGATGCGACAGGCCATCGTCGACGCGAAAGCCGACTTCAGCTTGAGCAAGGGAATCTTCTCGGTTCCTACCGACTGGAAGCAGGACCTGCAAAATCAGCTGCTGACCAGTCTTGCTTCACAGGGCTACGACGGCTTCGGCATATTTCCGACTGACGGAAACGCCGCCAACGGCATCGTCAGCCAGCTGGCCGCCAAGAACGTGCCCGTGATGGCCGTCGGCGGCTGCGTGCAGGAGCCGACCAAGACAACCTTCTGCCTCGCGACCGACACCGGTGCCTCGGCCTATACGGGCGCCAAAGCGGCGATTGCGGCGATGGGAAACAAGGGCGTCCTGCTGCACGGCACCGGCCTTGTCACTGACCCCAACACCGTCAAGCGGATCGATGCCGTCAAGAGGGCGGTAGCCGAGACCAACGGCGCCGTCACGCTCATCACCATCGGCGATATCGACATAGACGCGCAGACCGCAGACACCGCGATCAACCAGGCGCTCGCCGCCCACAAGGACATCACCGGGATCATCACTACCGCATACAACCCCACCGTCGCCGCGGCCAAGGCGCTGCGGACTCTCGGCGATAAGCGCATCAAGATGGTCGGAATCGACGACGATCCCGTCGTGCTGCAGGCGGTGACAGATGGATTCCTGATCGGCACGATGGGCCAGAATCCATACGGCCAGGCTTACATCGCCGCCTACGCCATCAACCAGATCCACATGGGTTGCAAGAAGAAGAGCGACGCGCCCTACTTCATCGATTCCGGAACGCTGCTGATCGGCCCTGACAAGATAGCCACCTATAAGGACGACTTCAAGACGCTGACCAAGAGCATCGTCTCCGGCTTCAAGGCCAAGTACCTTTCCTGCTGATGCGACAGCCGATCACGCCTGACGACTCGCTTCGCGCGCCGATCCGGCGAGTCGACACGTACCTCGTCGACCTGATTCCTGAACGGCCTCGGACCGACGCGATACAGGCTTTCACGAAGCAGGAAACGATCTTCGTCGACATCGAGACCGATGACGGCATGGTCGGCACGGGCTATGCCTACACGATTGGAACGGGGGGACGCGCCGTTCTCGAAATGCTTCGAAACGACCTGGTCCCCCTCCTGGTCGGCCAGGATGCGAATCAAATCGAAGCAGTGTGGCAAAAGCTCTTCTGGGCTACCCATGGAACGGCGGTCGGGGCTATCACCAGCCTCGCCCTAGCGGCTGTGGACATCGCGCTTTGGGACGTGCGCGGCAAGTCTCTCGGGCAGCCGCTCTGGAGGTTGGCGGGAGGCGCCCGCAACTCGGTACCGCTCTACGACACCGAAGGCGGCTGGCTCCAGCTTTCGACCGAGGAGCTTGTCGAGGGCGCGGTGACCTCCCAAAAGCAGGGATGGCCCGGAGTGAAGCTGAAAGTCGGCAAGCCGCGTCCGGAAGAGGACGTCGAACGTCTCAACGCAGTCCGTGAAGCGGTCGGGCCCGCGATGGACATCATGGTCGACGCCAACCAGTCCATGACCTATGCGGAGGCCAAGAGGCGAGCCCATCTCTTCGAGCCACTGGACCTCTACTGGCTCGAAGAACCCCTTCCCGCGGAAGATCTCGGGGGGCACGTTCAGCTGGCCGCTTCGACCAGCATCCCCATCGCGGTTGGGGAGAGCATCTACTCGCTGAGTCACTTCCGCGAGTACCTCACCGCCGGCGCCGCCGGCATCCTCCAGCCTGACGCCGCTCGGCTCGGTGGCATCACGCCGTGGCTCAAGGTCGCCCATCTTGCGGAGGCGTTCAACGTGAAGGTGGCGCCGCACTTCCTGATGGAGCTTCATGTGAGCCTTGCCGCCGCAGTGCCGAACGCCATCTACCTCGAGCACATCCCGCAGCTGCGCAAGATCATGCGCACGGAGATCGAGATCGTGAATGGCCAGGCTTTGGCGCCGGAGTCGCCGGGTGTTGGCATCGATTGGGACCGTGAGGCGATTTCTGCACTTCGGATCGGCTGAACGGCCGGCGTTGCAAGACGCCTTCGGTGCTCGAATTGCCGCCCGGCTGAAGGGAGGCGTGCTCCTCAGGCCGGTCGCCCTACTCGCACTGCTCATCGTGACGTCCGGCTTCTGGATCTTCTTCTCAATCGCCGCGACCGGCTTCACTTCCGACTTCAACCTCTTCGCCCTGCTGCGATTCGCCGCGATCCAGATCACGATCGGCTTTGCCCAGATGGTGGTGCTAGGGATCGGCGATATGAGCCTTGCCGTCGGCGCCATCGGCGGCGTGGCGGGCATGTTCGCGGGCTTTGTCATGCAGAGCCTGGGCATGCCGCCCGAGGTCGCGGTGCCGCTCGCACTGACGGCCGGCATCCTGCTGGGCTTCGGCAACGCTCTCCTGATCATCTGGACTCGGCTCAACAGCTTCATCGTGACCCTGGCTACGGCCAGCCTGATCACCGGCGCGATGTTGATCGTCACTCATGCGAAGCCGTTCAGCAATTTGCCGGATTCGTTCACCAGCTTTGCGGATGGGGAGGTCGCGAGCGTTCCGGTCTCGCCCCTCGTACTCGTGATGCTCGCGGTCGGGGTCGCCCTCTTCTTTCTCTATCGCAACCTCAGCCTGGGCAGGGAAATGCTGGCGGTCGGAGCCAATCGAAGGGCCGCCCGGATGTCGGGACTGTCTGTCGATCGCGTCGTGCTTCTCACGCATGGACTTTCCGGGGCTCTGGCCGCCGTCGCCGGCCTGATGGCGATCGCCGCCGACCATACCGCGTCGCCCGGCCTCGGAAGCAACTGGCTTCTTGCGTCCTTCGTGTCGCCGGCGATTGGAGGCACGCTGCTGTCGGGTGGCCTCGTCTCCGTACCCGGGACCATCCTTGGCGGAGTCTTGCTCGCCACGATGTCCAGCGGCTTGCTGCTCATGAACATCGACAACTTCTGGCTCACGGTCGTTCTCGGGGTGGTCTTGCTGGTGGCGGTGGGCCTGGACAGGTTGACTCGGGTCGTCGGAGGCGCCGCCACATGATGTTGCGCGTGCGTAGCATCGCCCCGGGCCTGGCTCTCGGGCTGCTCATCATCGACCTGCTGGGCATGCTGGTCCTGTCGGTCGTGACGCCATCCTTTCTCTCGACCTACAACCTCTTCATCACGAGCAGGGATCTTTCGATCCTTCTCCTCGTCGCGCTCGCTCAGATGACGGTCCTCGCCTTGGGCCAGATGAACCTATCGGTCGGCGCGATCGGAGGGCTTGTGGCGATCGTGGAGTCCGGTTTGATGGTGCGCTACGGCGTCCCCGTGGCAATCGCCCTGGTTGCGGGTCTGATGGTTGGTGCCGTTTGCGGAGTCATCAACGGTCTTCTGGTCGACTGGACCAAGATCAACAGCTTCGTCCTCACGCTCGGAACCTCTTATGTGTTTGCCGGCATCAACCTCGGCATCACGCACGCCACGCCCTTCTATCACATCCCCGGCGAGATCAGCTCCTTCGGCCAGGCTCGCGTCGGTGCCTTCCCGGTCATGGCCACGGTGACGATCGTCCTAACGCTCCTGCTCGCGGGCTTCCTCTACCAGGTGACGCTCGGCCGCCAGCTTCTGGCGGTGGGCGGCAACCAGCTGGCGGCCAGGCTTTCCGGCCTTCCCGTCAGGCGGAGCGTCGTGACGGCGCACGCCATCTCGGGCTTTCTCGCCGCTGTTGCCGGCACGATGCTCATGGCCCAGCTGGGACAAGGCCAGCCGACCATCGGTGTGAGTTGGATCCTTCCATCCTTCGCGGGCCCGATCATCGGTGGCGCGGCGCTTGCCGGCGGAAGCGCCCCGGTCCTCGGAACCGTGCTGGCCATGGTCCTTATCTCGCTCATCGACGACGGCCTGGTTCTCGTGAATGCCGATCTGTTCTGGGTCCAGTTCCTCATCGGCGCTCTCATCCTCGGAGCGGTCGTACTCGGAAGGACGCGGCTGTGTGATCTCAAGGCTCTCTTCTACGGAGCTCGCAGAGCGTCGCAACGGGAGGCGAGCCGGTGAGCGCCGAGCCCAATCCAGTGCTCAGCGAAGCGCGACTGGAAGTATCGGCAATTCACAAGCAATTCCCAGGAGTGCTGGCGCTGAACGACGTCTCACTTCGCCTACGGACGGGCGAGATCCACGCTCTTCTCGGCGAGAACGGCGCGGGGAAAAGCACGCTGATCAAGATCCTTACGGGGGTGTACCGACCGGACGCGGGTGAGATCCGGCTCGACGGCGAACCGATCAAGTTTGCCTCACCGCGTGCCGCGCTGGCGGCCGGAATCAGCGGACCCCGCCTCATCGACCACGCCGCGATCAACCGCCTGGCGAAACCATGGATCGAGACGGTCGGGCTGGAAGTCTCGCCGAAGAAGGTGGTGGCTGAGCTGAGCGTGGCGCAGATGCAGCTGTTCGAGATCGCCAAGGCGCTTTCTCTCCAGGCGCGCATCCTGCTCCTGGACGAGCCGACCGCCGCGATCACGCCTCACGAGGTGGGTTATCTGTTCCGCATTCTCGACGACCTGCGGCGCCGCGGCGTGGCCCTCGTCTATGTCAGCCACAAGCTGGAAGAGGTGTTCCAGCTCTGTGACCGGGTCACTGTGCTCCGCGATGGACGCAACTCGGCGGCGGATGTCGAGGTGGCTTCGGTCAACCAAGATCAGCTGGTCACGTACATGATCGGAAGAGCGGAGGTGATCGCCAAGCTGCCACCGAAGCCGGATCCCGGCGAGCCTGTGCTCGAGGTCAAAGGTCTGACCACCGACCAGGGCGATCACGGGATAAACCTCGTACTACGAAAAGGGGAAGTGCTCGGGATCTACGGCCTGGTCGGGGCCGGCCGTTCCGAGCTGGCCTAGGCGCTGGTCGGCGAGATCAAGCTGACCGATGGAGAGGTCAGGGTGGGCGGTGTGAGAACGCGGATCTCCGGATTCCGGGAGGCGCTGGAGCGTTACAGGATCGGTTACGTGAGCGAGGACCGCAAGCAGGAGGGACTTATCCTTCTTCATTCGGTTCGCGCCAACACCTCGATCACAATCTGGCGTCGACTTCGCTCGTTTGGCCAGTGGATCAAGGGCTCGGCCGAGAAGGCGGCGATAGAGCCGTCCCTCCGTCAGCTCGACGTTCGCGCGCAATCGCTGTCGCAATCGGTGGGGACGCTGTCCGGCGGCAACCAGCAGAAGGTCAGCATCGCCAAGTGGCTCGCCGCCAACGTGGAGATATTGATCATCGATGAGCCGACGGTCGGCATCGACATCAAGACCAAGAACGCTCTGCACGAATTGATCTGGGACCTTGCCGCCAAGGGGAAATCAATCCTCGTGATCTCGAGCGATATGCCTGAGGTGATCCGGCTTTCCGATCGAATCCTGGTGATGCGAAATCACGCGATCGTCGGTGAGGTCATCAACACGCATCAATACGAGGAGATGAGCGAGTCGATCATGGCTCGTCTCAGCTGAGGAAGACCAAAGTGCAAACCTACGGGATGACGCTGATGCTCAAAGATGGCGCTGAGGTCGTGGAGCGTTACAAGCAACACCATCGAAATGCCTGGCCGGAGGTCATCGCCCGCCTCCGTCAGATTGGCGTGGTCGAGATGAGGATCTATCTCCGAGGTCGCCGCCTGTTCATGTATTTGGAGACGGTCGATGGTTTTGCTCCAGAGCGCGAGTTCCCAAAGTTATCCGAGGACGCGCGCTATCGAGAATGGGAGGAATTGATGACAAGCCTCCAGGAGCCCGCGCCCGAAGCCCAAGCGGGCGAGTGGTGGGCTGAGATGGAGGAGGTCTTCGACCTCAGCGCGCAGTGAGCGAAAAATTTCTTCCTGTCCCTCCATCTCGCCAGACGCTGACCGACAGTGTCTATGAGGCTGTCCAGGAGATGGTCATGGAACAGCACATCGAGCCTGGCGCGCGCGTCAACATCGACCTCCTCGCGCGCCAATTGAATGTGTCGCCGACCCCGGTGAGGGAGGCGCTGGCCCGGCTCGAGATGGATGGTTTGGTCACCAAGGAGCCGCTCCGCGGCTACACGATCACCCCGACCCTCGACATCAAGACCTTCAACGACCTTTACGACCTGCGCCGGCTCCTGGAGCCTTTCGCCGCCCGTTCCGCTGCCAAGCGTCGAGACGACGCGGTCGTGCATGCGCTTACGCGAGAGATCGCCGAGATGCGCCGTACGGTCGAGGCCAGCGGTGGATCCGCCGGCTCGGGCTATCAGGAATACCGCGACTTTGCGTGGCAGGACGCCCGGTTTCACGAGACCATCGCGGGCACGGCAGGCAACAGCCTGCTGAGCGACACGCTTCGGCGCCTGCGCTCCCACCTGCATCTGTACCGCCTGTACCACCTCTACTACACGACCGCCACGATCGGCACAGTCACGATCAACGAGCACGAGGCCATCCTGGCCGCGATCCGAGCTGGCGATTCCGACCAGGCCGAAGCGGCGATGCTCAACCACATCGATCGCTCGAGGGACCGCTCGGAGAGGGCACGGGCCAGATCGGCAGCCCCTCCCTCTCCTCGTTAAGGGAGAGGTGCCGGGACTACTGAAGAGGGA
>VBKD01000118.1:0-6260 GCA_005888075.1 Chloroflexota bacterium | reverse complement strand
AGCCGCGTCCCTCGGGTACCACCAGGCGAGCCGGAAACCCGTGCCCCGGATCCAGCGCCTGTCCGCCGAATCGGGTCGCGAGCAGCAGTGAGCCCGCGCGCTCGATGGGAAAGCGCCGGTCATAGCCCGTGGCCGACACGACGCGAATGCTCGCGCCGCCGGCGTTTCCGATCAGGCGATCCAGCCGCGCCCCGGCCCACTCCTGGGTCGAGAAGAATCCACCGGTGCAGTCCAGGGTGGCGGTCAAGCGGTCATCGAACGCGAAGAGCTGGTCATAGGACCATTCACGGCCGCCGGCGGATAGATGCCACGCGTTCTGGTCGATCCGCGGGATCGCATCCAGGATCCACGAGCTGACGGGCATCTGATCCGGCTGGAATGAACCGGCTTCATACGAGCCGGTGAAGCGGCGCACTGCGCCCGGGATGCCGGTTGCTTTGACCAGCATCTCCGTTCCGGCATACGCGACCGCCGCGCCGGCGACGACGGCTCCGGCACGGAGGACGTTCCGCCGCGAGAGATCGGTGGGCCGAACGCGAACTCGCCGCGCCACGACATGCCAGACCACCAAGGGCACCGCCGCGATTGCGGCGCCGACGTGAAAGTCCATCGCGGTCAGCGGGCCCCAGTAGACCAGGAGGCCGGTGGAATGAAGGATTCCCGCGCCGAGCGAAATGACCACGAGGACCCCGAGCAGGATCGAGGCCCAACGGCCGGCTCGGGGCCGATCGAGCCCGCGCCGGGCGATCATGGATTTCCACGGCAGCAAGGCGACGATCGCAAAGCCGCCCGCCGCATGAACTACGAGAGACCATCTCGCGGGCGCGGTGGCGAAGGCAAACGCTAGCCAGCCCGTGAAGAACGCGATCGACAGGATCGCGAGCAAGCCGAGGTTGACGCGCGCCCCACGCGCGATGGCCACCGGCCGCGCCGACGTCCGCGCGCCCATCGGCCCAGCCTACGCCGGCTGATGCGCGTCCTCCTTAGGATTGATCCGCAGGATTGGGCGCCAACTACGCGCTGATGTGGTCGGGTGGAAAGGACAGCGCCCTCGCCCTGCAGCGCGCCACCGCCGCGGGCATTCATATCGCGCGCCTGGTCAACTTTTACGACTCGACCACGCGTCGAGTGCGCTTCCACGCCACTCGAACCGAGATGATCCAGGCCCAGGCGCACGCCGCCGGAATCGAGCTCGATGCGATCAGCACCACCTGGTCCGAGATGGAGTCGCGCCTGGGGGCGGAATTGGCCGCACTGCGGGCGGAAGGATTTGACGGGGTCGTCTTCGGCGATATCCATCTCGCGGATGTGCGTGAGTGGTACGAGTCGCGGGTGAGAGCGGCGGGTCTCGAGCACATAGAGCCGATCTGGGGCGAAGACCCCGCCGGATTGGTCGGCGAGTTCGTGGAGAGCGGGGGCCGCGCAGTGATCACCTGCGTGGACCTGAGCCGCCTTGAACCCTCATGGCTGGGCCGCATCATCGACCAGCGCTTTCTCGAAGAGATCGGTGCCACGGGCATCGATCCTTGCGGGGAGAACGGCGAGTTTCACTCCTTCGCGTACCAGGGTCCCGGGTTCACTAATCCTGTCGCCTGGAGACCGGACGAGATGCGATGGGAGTCTGGCTTCGCCCAGCTTGACGTCGTGCCGGGCTAGCGAGCGATGCGGAAAGCAGTCACCAGTTCACCTCCATGTCGATGTGGCCGAGGCGCCGGGCGCGGCGGTCCGTGAAGCGAAACAGGATGTAGCCGAGCAGCACCGTCCCGGCCGTGGCGACCACAAGCCGGAGCAGGACTTCGCCGTCGGACATGTTCGGGAACATCTGGTAGACGCGGGCGTGGAGGATGGCGCGGCGGCAGAGCTCGAGCCAGTAAGGCAAGGGTGAGAGGGATGCAATCCATGCGATAGGGCCAGGCAGAACCGAGATGGGAAAGATGGCGCCCGAGAAGAGGTACAGGAACTGAGCGATGATGTCGCCGTACCCGTTGGTGTCGCGGCCCGCAAGCAGCATCGTGCTGAAGGTGATCGCGAACGCAATCACAGATACGAACGCAAGCAAGCATGCTGCGACGAGGAGCGGGTAGTCGATCTGGAGCGGATTGATGCCCAGATGCAGGGCGAACGCGCCGACGAGCAGCACGATCACCACCGAGGCGGCGGCGCTTGCCAGTTTGGAGGTCGCCCGCCCGACGAGGTAGATCGGAAATCCAAGCGGGGCGATGTATGCGTATTTCAGGATGTGGTAGCGGCCACGATCCTCCAGGATCCCGTTCGCGAACTCGGAGACACCCTCCTGGATGAACGACCAGAAAGCAGTCCCGATGATCAGGAAGGCGAGATAGGGCCGCGTCGCGGCAGCGTTTCCCGTGATCACCGTGTACATGACCGCGAGGATCAATGCCATCGAGACCGGCCGAAGCAGTGAGTAGGCGATGAACAGGATGGGGCGAGTCCAGTTGCTGGAGACCGCCCAGCCCAGCAGCACCGCCGCCCTGTAACCGGAAAGCTGCCGGGCCACTGCTACTCCCATCGGGTCACCAGCTTTCCATCCTTTCTCGCCCGAGACTCCAGGTAGCGCAGTGCGACACCCGCCAGCAAGGCGAAGATCGGAACCTGCGCCGCGACCAAGAGTGTCTCGGTGCCGGCCGGGATGCCCAGCGCCTTGACCGGGAAGTAGAGGCCGCTCAGGAAGTTGACCGGCTCCTGGAGCGCGTCGCCGAGGTGCCAGGCCTCGCGCGAGTAGAAGAGGAAGAGGCTCGCCAGCAGCATCCCCATCCCGTACAGGGCGCCGAGCGTCAGCAGGAAGACCCCGATCGCGGGCAGGAGGCCGCCCGCCGTATAGGTCACGTTGAAGACCAGCGAGCCGATCAGGATGATGAAGGCCGCGCGGACGGTGGTCATGATCATGGCGCCCCCCGCCATTCCGAGCAGGACCGCCTCGAAGGAGGTCGGAGAGACCGCCATCAGCTCCAGCGTGCCGTTGCCCCGGTCCCAGCTGAACTGGGCGCCCATCGTCCAGAGCACGTTCTGCCAGAAGGCCAGCATCGCTCCGCCCATGACCACGAAGCCGAGGTACTGGCGGGGCGCGTGCAGACCCTGGTACACGAGCACCATGGCCAGCGCGCCGACCATGGGGAGGGCCATGTCCAGGAAGAGCCACGACTTATGGCGGTTCGCAGCCACGACCCTCGGATACGCCCTCGCCACGATCGTCTTGAGAAAGATGCGCAGCGGCGAGCGCTCGGCGTGCTGGATCGCGCTCATCCGGCTTCCTCCTCGGTCATGCTTCGACCGACCAGCTTCACAAACGCGTCTTCGAGCGTCGGTTGCCGGCGGACCAGCCCGCTGACGCGCCGGCCGGCCCCTTCGACTGTCGTCATCACGCGGGGCAGAACAGCGTCATCCGCGAGCAAAAGGCTGAACCGGTCGACGCCGTCTTCCTCGCGGACGCTCGCCGCCCCCACACCCTCGATCGCACGCAACCGGTCGAGCAGAGGAGTGCCCGGATCGAGCTGGAGGTCGACGATCACGTCTTCGTCGACGGAAGCTTTCAGCGTGCGGGGAGCGCCTTCGGCGACGATCCGGCCGCGGTTGACGATGGCGACGCGGTCGCAGAGCTCGTCGGCCTCCTGCATGTAGTGGGTGGTCAGGATCACGGTCCGGGTCGGGTCCTCCGCCATCCAGCGCTGCACCTCGCTGCGAACATCACGAGCCGCGCCGACATCGAGGGCCACCGTCGGCTCGTCCAGGAAAAGGACGCGCGGATCGGTCATCAAACCGCGAACCAGGTTCATCTTCTGGCGCATGCCGCTCGACAGGCTGGTGATCTCCTTGTTGCCTGCCTCGGCCAGCCCAAGCCGATCCAGGAGCTCGTCGATTCGGCGCCGGGCCGCCTTCGAGTCCATGCCGTAGAACTGGCTGAACATCCACAGCTGCTCACGAACCTTCAACACCCCGTAGCCTGCCTGCTCGCCCCCGGAAACCATGGCGATCCGGTTGCGCAGACGCTTATAGTCCCTGACCACGTCGAGGCTGTCGACGAAGGCCTCGCCCGAGGTCGGCAGGAGCAGTGTCACCAGGATCTTGATCAGCGTCGTCTTGCCGGCCCCGTTCGGACCCAGGACACCGAACAGCTCGCCTTGCTCCACCTCGAGGTCGACGTCGTGCAGCGCGGTGGTGGTCTCCCGGCGGGTCTTGTAGACGCGCGTCAGCCGTCGAGTCTCGACGGCAAGGCGTGAAGAATTGCTGGATGGATGGCTGCCAGACACGGCGGAAAGCGATTCTAGCGTTGGCGAGAGCGCGTGAAAGAAGACCTTCACCCTCTCCCCGCAGGGGAGAGGGCCGTGAAAGAAGACCGATGAGTTTGGCTTTTAGCCGCAGTCTTAGAGAGAAACGGCCCAGGAGAAAAGGAGCAAGACGGTATGGTTAGAACCCGAGGGGGCAACGTCGAATGAGCAAGATCCGGGTACTCGTCGGCACAAAGAAGGGAGCGTTCGTCCTTAGCTCGGACGCGAGCCGGAAGCGGTGGAAGGTCGAGGGTCCCCACTTCGCGGGCTGGGAGATCTACCACGTCAAAGGCTCACCGGCCAACCCCGACCGGCTGTACGCATCACAAACCAGCGGGTGGTTCGGCCAGGTGATGCAGCGCTCGGACGACGCCGGCAAGACCTGGGAGGCGGTCGGCAACCAGTTCGCGTACGAGGGCACTCCAGGTACCCACGTCTGGTACGACGGCTCGCCGCATCCCTATGAGTTCAAGCGTGTTTGGCACCTTGAGCCGTCGCTCACTGATCCGGAGACGGTGTTTGCGGGCGTCGAAGACGCCGCGATCTTCAAGTCGACCGACGGTGGCACGACTTGGGCTGAGCTGCCTGGCCTTCGCACACAGGAGACATCCCCTGGCTGGGCGCCCGGCGCGGGCGGCCTATGCCTCCACACGATCCTCATCGACCCCAGCAACGCGGACAGGATGTTCGGCGCGATCTCGTCCGCCGGGGTCTTCCGGACCGACGACGCCGGCCAGTCGTGGCGGCCGATAAACCGCGGGCTGCGCTCGAACCACATTCCCGACCCGGACGCTCTGGTGGGCCATTGCGTCCACCGCATCGCAATGCATCCCTCGCGCCCGAACGTGCTGTTCATGCAGAAGCACTGGGACGTGATGCGAACCGACGACGGGGGAGAGTCATGGCGCGAGATCAGTGGTGACCTGCCGACCGACTTTGGCTTCGTGATCGACGTTCACGCCAACGAGCCGGACACGGTTTACGTCATCCCGATCACCAGCGACTCCCTCCACTACGTGCACGAAGGCAAGTTGCGCGTTTACCGCAGCCGGACCGGAGGCGACGAATGGGAGGCTCTGACCAACGGACTGCCGCAGAAGGACTGTTACGTCAACGTGCTTCGCGACGCCATGGCGGTCGATTCGCTCGATCCTTGCGGCGTTTACTTCGGGACGAGCGGAGGTCAGGTCTACGCGTCCGCCGACGCCGGCGACCGGTGGGAACCCATCGTTCGGGATCTACCGCCGGTCCTGTCCGTCGAAGTTCAGACACTGGCGTGATACGTGTAGTCCTTCCCGCGAACCTGCAAACGCTGGCCGGTGTCGGCCGTGTTGTCGAGCTCGACGTCGCAAGCCCCGTCACTCAGCGGTCAGTCCTCGACGTGCTCGAAGGGAACCATCCAGCTCTCCGCGGAACCATTCGAGACATGGACACGAAGAGGCGCCGGCCGATGTTGAGGTTCTTCGCCTGCGAGGAGGACCTGTCGGACGCTTCGCCGGACGACCCGCTTCCTGATGCCGTGGCGTCCGGCTCCGAGCCCCTGCTCATCATTGGTGCGATAGCCGGAGGCTGAGGCCGGGACCGTTCGACCACTCCCAGATCCTGTCAAGGCCTTGCACTAATCCGCAATCCGTAGTACTGTCCCAACCGTAGGTATGCAGCAGGTCAATGGCCCGGTCGACACGACCCAGCTCTTGAAAGGAGTCCTCGACCTTGCCGTGCTGGCGGTCCTCGCCAAGCAGGACAGCTATGGGTACGAGGTTCTCCGGCGCCTGCGTGAAAGCGGGCTCGACGGGGTGGGCGACGCCTCCGTGTACGGAACCCTGCGCAGGCTGTACCAGGGCGGCGCGCTCAACTCGTACGTCGTCGCCTCCGACGAAGGACCCCACCGCAAGTACTACGGACTCAACAATCGTGGACGAACAGCACTCGACCAATCTGCGAAGACGTGGGGCTCGTTCACCAAAGCCCTCG
>VBKD01000117.1 GCA_005888075.1 Chloroflexota bacterium | reverse complement strand
CGTGGCGGCACTCTGGTTCGGCGCAGCCCTCACACGCCTCGACCGGCCTTCCACAACGCGAGCAGGCGACGTCCGTCATGGCTTTCCCGCGGCGATGCGCGTCACATCCGAGCGCACGAGCAGGCCGACCAGCTTCCCGTCGGAGGTCGTGACCGGCGAGCTCTCGACATCGTGTTCGACCATGAACTTGGCCATCTCCCCGATCAGGACGTTGGGACGGAAGGTGCTGGGAGCGGGCCGCATCGCTTGCTCGATCAGGAGATCGCCGTCATTCCCCAACTCCTTGGCGCGCAGCAAGCCGAGCACGACGCGGTCATCGTTGACCACCACCGCCGCGTTCCAACCTGACGCGCGGGCGCGGTCGCGAACGTCGCCCAGTCGGTCTTTCAGGCCGCAGACGGGGACGTCCTTGCGGGCAACATCGCCGGCACGCGGACGGCCGGCGTTGGTGCCTTCGGTCGGCAGGCCGGCCGCCATCCAGTCCAACTTGCCGGCCTTGTACTCATAGACTTCCCGAAACCCGAGGCTCTCGAGCCGCGCCGCGGCCCTGGGAGACATGTCTCAAGCCGAATCCCAGCAGTAGACGATTACGGCTCGTTCTGGATCGAGCCCGGCGACATGCTCCGGATCGACGTGCCGCAGCGGAAGGTTGATCGCCCCGGGCAGGTGGTCTTCGGCATACTCCTCGGCCGGCAGGACCTCGACCAGCTGCGCGCGCTTGGCTGCCAGCTCCTGGACCTGACCGCGATCGATCAACCTCGACATCCACACCCATCCTAGGGGTGACCGGTCTACGGGTGACCGGTGGCCGCCGCCTCCGCGGGAGCCGGCTCGTGTTCTGCCTCGGCGACCGCGGGGTTCCGGATGCCGATAGCGTTGACGAGGGCCCCGACGATGAGCAGCGCGGCGCCGACGAACATGGCCAGATGCAATGACGCGGTCGATGCCTCCCGCACGAGGCCGGCCAGCTGCGCATTGGCAGGCGTGTTGAGCGGGCTGACCTGCGCACGAAACGTTGGAGACGAAACGTCAACGCCCGGGAGGTGTGCGGCGAGAAACGAGTAAAAGTTTGCCGTCAGGAAGACGAAGATCAACGCGCCCGCGAGCTGGGGACCCACACGCGAAACGGCGTTGTTGATCGCCGAAGCCACCCCGGAGTTGCGCGATGGGACAGAGGTCATCAACGCGGTCGTCAGGGGCGCGACCATGATGCAGAGGCCGATGCCGAAGATGATCGACCCAGGCAAGAAATCGATGAGCCAAGACGAGGTTGGCAGGTAGGTACTGGGATCCCCCGGCTGAAGCCGCCACGGCACGCTGTTGGCGGGCACCCGGGTATACCACAGCACCCCCGCCGCCATGATGGCTGGGCCGACCGCCATGAACCAGCGCGGCCCGAAACGGGCCGCCATCGATCCAAAGATCGACGAAAAGAAGATGAGGAAAAGACTGCCGGGGATCCCACCGGCGCCCGCCGCCGCAGCGGTGTAACCGAGGGTGCCTTGCTGAAAGAGCCCGAGATAGTAAAAAGTGACGTACAGCGCGCCGTAGATCAGAAGCGTCGAGATGTTGGTGACCGTGAAGTTGCGGAAGCGGAACAGCCCGAGCGGTATGAGGGGGTGCTTGGCCCGCATCATCCAGAAGGGCAGCGCGACGGTCGCGACCACACCCACCGCCAGGGCGAGGTAGCCCACCGGGTCGCGCCACGCCCGCTGCTGACCGTAGATCGCACCGAAGGCCAGGCCTCCGACGGCGAGAAACACAATGCCCGCTCCGAGCCAATCGAAGTTCGCCGTGGCCTCCTCGTTGCGGCTTTCCGGAACGTGCTTCCAGGTCGCCCACGCCGCCAGCGCGACCAGCGGCACGTTGATCAAGAAAGCGGCCCGCCATGAGATCGTGTCGACCAGCAACCCGCCGACCACCGGCCCGAGGATGGTCGTCGCACCCGAGGCGCCCGCCCAGAACCCGAACGCCCGACCCTGCTCCTCCCCCGAGAAGTTGGTTGTGATCAGCGCGAGCGAGCCGGGCACAAGCAGCGCTCCGGCGGCCCCCTGAAGGATGCGGAAGAGCACGAGCAGCTCCAGGTTGGGGGCGAGACCGCAAAGGACAGACGTGACGCCGAACCCGACGAGCCCGCTCAGGAACATAAGCTTGCGTCCATAGACGTCGCTGAGGGCGCCGGCCAGAATGAGTAACGCGCTCAGCGTCAGCAGATAGGCGTTGTAGACATAGGATTGCCCCTCGAGCACTCCCAGGAAGATGCGGGGCAGGTCGCGGCCTATCCTCGGCAGCGCCACGTTGACGACGGTCGAATCGAGGAACACGATGCCCGACCCGAGCACCGCCGCCACCAGAACCCAACGCTTCCTGGTCATGAGCTTTGTCACCTTACCTCACCAATCCTTGCGGCCCATGAAGTGTTCCAGCACCTCTGTCCGAACCTGCTGATAGACCGCTATTCGGTGACCGTTGGGCGTGACGAAGGTCGAGCACGGTCCCATGGGAAGCTCGATACGCCGTTCCTTTTTCAATCCACGATTCTTCAGCTCGGCAACCGCCTCGCCGAGATCTTCGACTCGGTACACAAAGATCGGTCGGTCGCCTTCGAGATGATCGGTGAGCAGGACGTGTGGCGGCCCTTCCGCGAGCTCGATCATCGCCACGCGAGCGCCCATCCCCTCGATCGCGAACGCCAGGCGGCCTCCCAAGACCTCGGTGAAGAAGCGGCTGTCTGCCGCCACATCGGTGCTCGGCGTGTAGAGATAGTCGAGCTGTTGGAACGGGAACCGCTGAGGCACTACCACTCAGGCTAACTCGGGTCGCCGGCGCCACTCGGAGATGATCGACAGACCGCTGCGCGGAGCGGGAGCAACCTATTCCAGATGAAAGTCGGTTTTCACCTCGACGCCGTTACGCAGCGTTTGCAGCGTCGAGCAATACCGCTCGGCGCTGGCCAGCAGACGCTTGGCGCGCTCTGGATCGACACCCTCTCTGACCTTTACCTGCGATCGCATCTCGATGCCCGTCGCCCCCACGGGCACCTCGCGGTCGATCCCCATGGTGCCGCGAAAGTCCCAGTGGATCTTCACGTCGACCTCGACCGACTCAAGCTCCACTCCCATGTTCGCGGCGACGGACCTCAGGGTGCTTTCCTCGCAAATCGCCAGCGCGGCGGCAAGGATGTCCCCGGAACAAGGCGTGTCGCCGGCGCCGCCGGCGGCAGGATGCAAGCCCGCGCGGATGATGAGGTCAGGGAACTCAGCCGGAGCAACGGCGCAGTGTCGAGGATCGTCCAGGTCGCTTGGAGCACTGCAGGCTTCGGTCACCACGAGCGCCGACGCCGGCTCGGTGCGATAGCGCTCCTTGATCGGCGCCTGCAGCTGTCGGAGGTCGAGTGAGTAGGGCATGCGCACATTGTCCTCACAACGGTCTGTCGCATGGTTGTCTCTCCATGATTAGGTGGTGCGAATTTGCACCTGGAATATCTTGTTGGGCCTCCGCCTTCCCGCCATCCTGGATGCCGTCAGCACGATGCCGGACTTTCGCGAGGTCGACCTTTTCGCGCTGCAAGAAGCTTCCGTTCATGGAGCGCAGCCTGATGCGGCCGCAATCGCGGACGCCATGGGTGCGGACTATTCGTATTTCCAGGCCACGGCGCAGCTGTTTCGGGGCCGCGAGCAGGCGAACGCGCTCATCTGGCGCCGCGGCCTTTTTCAGCCCACGCCTCCCGAGGTTATGCCCCTGACCGTTTCAGAGGCCGTGAGAATGAGCGGAGCCGAACGCGCCCTGCTGCGCGCGATCCCGCCTCAGAAGCGAATCGCGATTCGCGCCGAGTCCGAGGAGTTGCGCGTTTACGTGACGCACCTCGATGTCGTTGGATTCACCCACAAGCTCGAACAGTTCCGGGCCATCCTTGCCGATCTGGCAGCACGCCCCCGCATCCCCATGACGATCATTGCCGGTGACATGAACACCATCGGGCCGCCTCGGCCGCGGTTGTGGCGCCGCATCCGCGCAGCTGCGCACGAAGCCGGATTGATCGATCTGACCCATGGCCTGCGGCGCACGCACTGGACGGGCATGAAGCTCGACGCGATTTACGTCCATGGGGTGACGCCTTCAGCCCATCGCGCGTGGACTCTCAAAGTGCGCGCGTCGGATCATCTCCCCGTGTTTGCGGAGATCTGAACACAGTTGGGACGCAAGCTGGTGATCGTTCACGTGGACGGGCTCGGCGCTGACTCGCTCGAGAAGGCAATCCGCGAAGGTCGCATGCCATTCGTGGAGCGCCTGATGCGGTCTGAAGGCTACGAAATCAACCGCTATCGGTGTGGCGTTCCGTCGACGACGCCTTTCGCGCAAGCGGGGATTCTTTATGGAGACAACTCCGAGATTCCGAGCTTTCGCTGGTGGGACCGGAAGCAGCAGGTGCTGGTTCAGTTCGGCGCCGGGTCGACGTTCAAGAAGGTCGCGGACAAGTACTTCGAGGGCTGCGAACCGCTCACCAAGGATGGCGCGTGCATTGCGGCCTGCTATCCGGCAGGTGCTGCGGACGATTTCGGCATCGCCTATCAGGACAGGACGTATGCCAAAGAGGAGCGCTCGCGCTCGGCCGCGCACGTCCTCATCCCATACCTCGCAAACCCGCTTCATCTGGGCGATTGGGTATGGCAGACGTTCGCGGTGGCCGCCCGGACCGTCAAGGATGTGGCCGTGGCGAAGCGAAGGGGCCGGCATCCCGCCAGCTCCTATGTGGCCACCGATGTCGTGGAGGAGATCTTCATCCATCACCTCACTCGCTACGCAGTCCAGCAGGCCATGCACGAAGGCTATTCCCCCATCTATGCCGGCCTTTATGCATTTGACGAGACCGCGCACGCGTTCGGGCCCGGTGATCCCGCGGCTCTTCGTGTCTTGAAACACGTGGATCGCAGCCTCGACGTCATCGCGGCGAGCCGTGGAAGCGAGTACGAGATGCTCATCCTCTCAGACCACGGCCAGATCGAGACTGTGCCGTTCGTCGCCGCGCACGGACGGCACTTTGGCGAAGTCGTCGCCGGGCTGCTGCCCGGATTCCACGTCGAGGAGATGAAGGGCGATGAATTCGGAGTGCCAGAGAAGGAGGCGATTGGAAGCCTCCATCTGACCTATTCGGGTGGTCTCGCCCACATGTATTTCGCGGCGCGATCGCGCAGGTTTGACTATCGCGGTCTCGAGGCGAACCACCCGAAGCTCGCGACCGCGATCTCGGACCTCGACCAGGTTGCTCTGGTGATGGCCCGGGACGGAGATGAAGACGTCTTCTTGAAGGGTGGACAGGAATATCGCGGCGCGCGCGCAAAAACGCTTTTGCAGGAATATGACGATTCCGACATCCTTCTGGCGCAGCTGTCACGTCTCAACTCGTTCGCGAGCGCGGGCGACCTCGTCGTTTTCGGCGCGTTCGCCGGCGGGATGCAGGTCAACTTCGAGAACCAGGCCGGCGGGCATGGCTCGATCGGCGGCGAGCAGCTGCACCCGTTCGTGCTTGCGAAAAAAGAATGGAACGTCGACACGTCAGAGGTTTGTGGCGCACACGAGCTGCACCCGATCCTGTGCCGGCTCAAAGATCAGCTGGCTGCGCTCACCTAAAGGCAGCGGGCGGACCCGGCTTCCACAGGTGCGCCGCCTGCACGACGATGACCGCGAGCAGGATCAGCGCCCCGCCGACGAACTGAACCGCAGATAAGCGCTCGCCGAGGATCACGGCGGCCAGAGCGATTGTGACGACCGGCTCCACCGTGCTCAGCAGAGCTGCCAACGCCGCTCCGATGCGCGGCAGGCTGGCAAGGAAGAGCGAGATGGCGATCATGGTCGGAAAGAGCGCGACACCGAAGGCTACGCCCCATCCGGCCAGGGTGGCCGGCGTGCGCAGCTCGTGCCGCAGCGCGGCGAGCACGCAGAAGGCGACCGCGGCGCCCGACATGATCACGGCGCTGGCTCCGATTGCCGGCACGGAGCTCATGACCCGCTCGCCGAGGAGTATGTAGCCGGTGTAGATCGCAGGTGACGCGATGGCGAAGGCGAGCGCCCAGGCGACCTGGAAATGAGCGCCTCCGACCAGGAGCCCGACTCCCAAAAAGCTGGCCGCGAGCGCGAGGCCGTGCCAGATCGAGACGGAGCGGCGCAAGAACAGCCACCCGGCGACCACGACCAGGCTTGGATAGATGTACGCGATCAGCACGACCAAGGACGCGGGCAGCGAGCGGAGCGCGATGAAATAGGTGAGCGACTGGCCCGTATAGATCACCGCACCCAGCACGATGAGCATGACGAGCTCGCGAGTCTTGAACCGAAGCGGATTCTGGCCGAAGAGCATGGCCAGAACCCACATCCCAATCGCCCCCAGCAAGAATCGGAACGCGAGCGTCTGCTCGGTGCCGAGGCCATTCGCGTAGGCCAGCTTGCCGAAGATGGACAGGCTGCCGAAGCTTGCGGCCGAGACCAGGACCATTGCGGTGCCGACCCACTGGGATGATGCGCGGCCTGCGGCCGCGCCGCGGTCTACGCCCAGAACAGGTGGCCGAGCAGCATGCCGATCACCACTGCCACGGCATATGTCACCCGCGGAAAGCGGCGGATGAAAGCGCGCACCGCGTTGGTCATGGGGTCGCGTCCCACGCGCAGCGCGATCGACTCCTCGAGCATGAGCGGACCACACAGGAAGTGTCCGAGCAGCATGCCGATGACGACCGCGACCACGAATGCCACGCCCGGGTAGGAATGCACCGCCGGCCTGATGAACGTGGTGATGGGAGTGTGATTGGTCAGCAGCGCCCAGCTCTCATACCCCAAGAGCAGCGTGATGACGCCGAACAGCGAAGTGACCAACCAGGAGAAGAGATTGCCGAGTGTCTGCATCAATCGAGCTGCCAGCGGTGGTCTGGATCGGTGGTGACCAACCAGCGGCGGCGTGGCCCCGCCATCACGTTGAGGTAATAGAGCTCATAGCCGGGCCCGGCCGCGACCGGGTGATAACCGCGTGGCACCAACACAACGTCACCGTCTCGTATCTGCATCGCCTCATCGAGCGACCGGTCGCTGGTGTAGACGAGCTGGACGGCGAAGCCATCGGGCCGCGCGGTGCGGTGGTAGTAGGTCTCTTCCAGGTAAGTCTCGCGCGGAAGATCGTCGGTGTCGTGTTTGTGGGGCGGGTAGCTCGACCAGTTCCCCGGGGGTGTCACGACCTCGGTGACGAGCAGCGATTCCGCGGCGCGGTCCTCCATGAGGATGTTGCGAATTGTCCGCTCGGTCCTGCCTGATCCGACAACGCAAACTCGGCGACGTCGCTCACGGCCGCGGCACTCAACGTGCCGCCGGGTGGCGCGTACACGGCATCTGGCGCACCTTCGAAAACGTTCTGGCGCGAGCCGACATCGCTCCACTCGTGACCGTCGAACGTGAAGTCGGCGCGTCCCGACAGCATCACCGCGCAGACTTCGCGGTCCTGCGTAAGCCGCTCGACTCGAGCGCCTCGGACGATGCGGTAAACATCGAACCCGACGTAGGTCCAGCCCGCCGACTCGGGGGTGACGGTGACGATCAAGCCGTCAGCGTCAGGGGCTGGACGGCTTGGCCTCACCAGGGGTCGACTCAAAGGTGCCAGCGCCGGCGCGCCATGCCGCGCCCTTGCTCCTGTCGCGCCTTTTCGAGCTCGTCCGAGTCGGCGACCGCCGCCACCGGCACCTCCCACCAGCCCTCATAGCTCGGGACTGTCTCGTACCGGTCCGTCGCTACGTAGATCACCACCGTACGTTCGATCTTCTTCGCCTCGACGAGCGCGTCGCGCAGCTCTTCGATGTTGCGAGCACGAAGCACGTGCGCGCCGAGCCCTTGGGCGTTGAGAGCCAGGTCGACGGGCAGCCTTTCCCCATTGGCATTCGCCGCGTCGTCGCCGAGTGAACCGTCCGACCGATAGCGATAGCGGGTCCCGAAGCCGGCCGTGCCTTTCTCGCGCGACAAGGCGCCGATCGACGCGTAGCCCTCGTTGTCGACGAGCACCACCGTGAGCTTCGCTCTTTCTTGAATCGAGGTGACGATCTCCTGCGCCATCATCAGGTACGAGCCGTCACCGACCATGACGTAGACCTCGCGTGACGGGTCGGCGAGCTTGACGCCGAGGCCACCGGCGATCTCGTAGCCCATGGTCGAGTAGCCGTACTCGACGTGATAGCCCTTCGGGTCACGTGTCCGCCACAGCTTGTGCAGATCGCCCGGCATCGAACCCGCGGCGCACACGACCACATCGAGCGGAGCGGAGAGGTCGTTGACCGCGCCCAGCACCTCCGACTGCGCGGGCAGCGGGCCGTGGCCGAGGTTGTACAGCCGCGAAACCTCCTGGTCCCAGCCCGCCCTCAGCTGCTCGCACTCGCGCCGGTATTCGGCGGAGACGGCCCAGCCATCGAGCTGTGCGTCAAGCGCCTCCAGCGTGGCACGCGCATCGCCGGCGAGAGCGGTTCCACCGAGCTTGTGGCTGTCGAGCTCCGCCAAGTTGATGTTGATGAAGCGAACCCCAGAATTCTGGAAGGCGGTCTTCGACGCCGTCGTGAAATCGCTGTAGCGGGTCCCGATGCCGATCACCACGTCGGCTGCGGCGGCGATGCGATTCGCGGCGAGCGTGCCGGTGGCGCCGATACCCCCGAGTGCGCCGGGATGGTCGAAATGAAGAGATCCCTTGCCGGCCTGAGTCTCGCCGACCGGGATGCCCGTCCGGCTGACCAGCTGCCGGAGCGCCGCCGTGGCCTCTGAGTAGATCACGCCACCGCCCGCGACGATCAACGGACGGGTAGCTCCGCGGATCACTTCGGCGGCTCGGTCCATGGCCGTTGCGTCGGGCACGGGACGCGCTATGTGCCACACGCGGCGCTCGAAGAACTCGAGCGGATAGTCGAATGCCTCCGTCTGCACATCCTGCGGCAGGGACAGCATCACGGCTCCCGTTTCGGCCTGGCTCGTGAGCACACGCATCGCCGCTAGAGCGGCGGGGACCAGCTGCTCTGGCCGCTGGATGCGATCCCAGTACCGGGTGACCGGCTGAAAGCAGTCGTTCACGCTGAGCTCCCCCCGCGCGGGCATCTCGAGCTGCTGCAAGACCGGGTCCGGACGGCGCGACGCAAACACATCGCCCGGCAGAAGCAGCACCGGCAAGCGGTTGACCGTCGCCGCCGCCGCGCCGGTCAGCATGTTGGTCGCGCCAGGCCCGATCGAGGTTGTGCATGCCAGGGTGGCGAGCCGGTTGCGCATCTTGGCGAAACCCGCCGCGGCGTGCACCATGCCCTGCTCGTTGCGCGCCTGGTAATAGGTCAGCAGGTCGGGATGCTGGGCGAGAGCCTGGCCGATGCCGGTCACGTTGCCGTGGCCGAAAATGCCGAAGCAGCCTTCGATGAATCGATGCTCCACGCCGTCCCGCTCGACGTGCTGCGCCGCGAGAAAACGAACCAGCGCCTGCCCCATCGTGACGCGGAGGGTCTTCATCGCGCGACCCTGGGCGTCTGTGTCACCACCGGGTGACGACAACCTTTTTGCGCGTATAGAACTCGATGCCGTCCGTGCCGTGAACATGCAGGTCGCCAAAGAACGAGCCCTTCCAACCGCTGAACGGAAAGAAGGCGAAGGGCTGCGCGATGGGCACGTTGATTCCCGTCATGCCGGCCTCGACGCGATCGCGAAACTCCCTCGCCGCACGCCCGGACTTGGTGAAGATCGTGGCCATGTTGCCGAGGGCCATGCGGTTGGCCTGCGCGATGGCGTCATCCAGCGTTGCGGCGCGCGCCACCGACAGCACGGGGCCGAAGATCTCCTCGTGGCCGACCGCCATATCGGAGGTCACGCGATCCAGGATCGTAGGGCCGAGAAAGAAACCCTTTCTCGACATCTCACGCCGTCCGTCGACCAAAAGCTGCGCCCCTTCCGACACGCCCTTGTCGACGTACCCGGCGACCTTGTCCCGATGATCCGCGCGGATGAGCGGCCCGACCTGCACGCCCGGCTGGTCGCCCGGGCCGACGACCATCTTCGACGCGGCATCACTCAATGACTCGAGGAGATGATCCGCGGCATGGCCGACCGCGACCGCCACCGAACCCGAAAGGCAGCGCTCGCCCGCGTTGCCAAACGCCGAGTTGAGGATCGCCGGCACGGTGATCTCGGGATCCGCGTCCGGCATGACGACGATGTGATTCTTCGCGCCGCCCAGCGCCTGGACCCGCTTGCCGTTCGCGGCGGCGGTCTCGTAGACATGCTTGGCCACCGGCGCCGACCCGACGAAGGAGATGGCCTGAACCTGGGGATGCGTCAGCAGCGCGTCGACGGCTTCCCGCGCGCCGTGAACCACGTTCAGCACGCCCTCGGGGAAGCCGGCTTCGAGGAACACCTCCGCCAGGCGCTGAGCTCCGAGCGGCGTGCGTTCTGAGGGCTTGAGCACAAAAGTGTTCCCGGCTACCACCGCGAGCGGGAACATCCACAACGGGATCATCACCGGGAAATTGAAAGGCGGGATGCCGGCGCAGACGCCGACCGGATAGCGATACAGGTCCTGGTCCACGCCCCCCGAGACGTCGCGCAGGGTGCGGCCCTGCAGCAATGTCGGCGCGCCGCATGCGAAGTCCACGACCTCGATGCCGCGCCGAACCTCACCACGTGACTCCTCGAGGGTCTTGCCGTGATGCCGGGTG
>VBKD01000254.1 GCA_005888075.1 Chloroflexota bacterium | reverse complement strand
ATCCCGTCGCCAGAGTGGCGTCCGGCACGCCCGCTGACGCCGTGGTGATCGGGGCGCGGGTGGTCGAGAGCCGGCCCGCGAAGGATGCGGTCGAGATGGCGAAAGGCTTCGCCGCCGCGGTGGGCTGGAATCCGGGCGAGGAGGAGGAGGACTGGGTGCTTTTCCGGCTGAGGCCCTTTCGCATCCAGGCTTACCGGGGCTATGAGGAGATGGAGGGCCGCGACGTGATGAAGGGGTCGCGCTGGCTGGCTTAAGCAGGTTGGGCTTCAGCCTCCCGCGGGTAAAATCCGATTCGTGGCTGTTCGTTCGATCCTCACCTTCGACCATCCGGTCCTGCGCGAAAAGGCGAAGAAAGTCCCGCGCGTAGACGCTTCCGTGCAGCGCCTCATCGATGACCTCGCGGAGACGATGCTCGCCGCTCCGGGCCGGAGATCGTCAAGTCGGAGGGCACCCAGGTCGGCTACGAGGGATGCCTCAGCTATCCGGGCTGGGTCGGCGAGGTGGCGCGCTATGAAACCGTGGTGATCAAGGGCCGCAACCGGCGGGGCAAGGAAGTCCGCATCAAGGCGGAGGGCTTCACCGCTCGGGCTTTCCAGCACGAGCTCGACCACCTCGACGGCGTGCTTTTCACCGACCGGTTGACGAGTCTCGACACGCTGCAGCGGGTCGAGGACCTGCAGGCGGAGGAGCAGGAAGAGGCCGTCGCGGCGGCCTCGGGGTAGTCTCGACTTCCTGAAAGTTGTTTTCGCCGGTACGGCTGCG
>VBKD01000253.1:1569-3302 GCA_005888075.1 Chloroflexota bacterium | reverse complement strand
TTTGATGGTTGCGAGAATCGCTCCCGCCGCCACGTGCTCCTCGACTACCACCGCGAGGTCCCGCTCGACGCTCGGAAACTTGGGGAGTGGTAAAGCACGTGGTATACGCGACGCCTCAAGCAAAGGCTCAACGTCGATCTCGAACGCGACGATGCGCCCTTCGATTTTTGCGCCGGCGGTCACGGTTGGATGAAGCTCGCCGATGAAGCCGAGCTGGATTCCGTCCATGAGCACCGCGGCACACCGGCCGGGATGGAAGAGCGGAGTCGACGCGCGCTGGTATGTGCACTCCGGGGCCGACAACGCGTCGATGCATCCGGCAAGCACCGACTTGAGCCGGTAGAACGCCTGGCGGCCCGAATCCGCGCTGGGCCCCGCGGTCGCCACAGCCGCCAGGCGGAGGGGCTCATCGGGCTGGCTTGCCCTGTCGCCAATGCGCGCCAGGAACACGCTGGCGATCTCGTACACCTTGACCTCTTCCCTGCCGCGATCACGATTCAGCGTCACCGCCTCGATCAATGAAGGCAGCAACGATGTTCGCAGCGTGTCCATGTCGTCGCTGAGCGCATTGGACACGCGCATCGCATGCGCGGCGATGTGCAGACTCTCGAGCGCCCGCCCTGAGACGAGCGCCGGGTTCCAGGTCTCGGTGAAGCCCCCTCCGGCGAGCACCTCACGCTGCGCGTCGAGACGCCTGTCCTTGCTCGGTTGTGAAGGGATCCAGGTGTCGCGCCGCCGCCCCGGCAGCGTCGGTGGCACGCGATCGTATCCATAGACGCGGCCCACCTCTTCGACCAGGTCCTCGGGGATGGTGACGTCGAGCCGGAAAACCGGCGGCAGCACGTCCCACTGTCCATCGCCAAGCACCTTGACGTGGAAGTTGAGGCGCTTGAGGATGGATTCGGCTTCCTGCAGCGGCACGTGCGCGCCCAGCACCTCGTCGATGAGGGCCGGTCGTATGTTGACTCGCACCGGTTCCTGAGGACGGGGGTATACGTCGGCCCAGTCTTTGTGCACGGCGCCACCTGCGATCTCCGCGACCAGCGACGCGGCACGGCGGGCGCCGGCCAGGGCCAGCTCTGGCGGCAGAGCTCGCTCGAATCGAGCGGATGCCTCGGTGCGGAGTCCGAGTGCGCGTGATGTCTGGCGGATGCTCGGACCGCTGAAGTTGGCCGACTCGAGAAGGATGTCCGTCGTTGCATCCGTCACCGCGGTTTCTTCGCCGCCGATCACGCCCGCGATGGCGACGGGACGCTGCGCGTCGGCGATCACGAGCATGTCCGCGCTCAGGTCTCGGACGATGCCGTCGAGGCAAAGCAGCTTCTCGTGTGCGCGGGCGCGGCGTACGTGGATCTCGGGCCCGGTCAGGCGAGCGAGATCAAACGCGTGCAGCGGCTGTGCGTATTCCAGCAGCACGTAGTTGGTGATGTCGACGATGTTGTTGATCGGTCGCACTCCGCAGGCACGCAGCCGGCGCTGCAGCCAATCCGGGCTCGGGCCGACCTTGACGCCGGTGATGACGCCGCCGATATAACGGCTGGAGAGGTCTGTGTCGTCGATGGCGACCTTGACCAGTTCCCGGCCGGAGGGACTTGCGGTGCCGGTGAACGACGGCATGAAATCGCGCTTCATCGGGCGGTCGAGTCCCGCGGCAAGCTCACGGGCCACGCCCAGATGACCCATGCAGTCCGGGCGGTTCGAGGTGACCTCGGCCTCCATGATCGCCTGGTTGG
>VBKD01000253.1:0-1514 GCA_005888075.1 Chloroflexota bacterium | reverse complement strand
CGTGTCCTTGACGAGTGTGCCATTCGGCACGGTGGTGCCAGGCAGCGCGACCGGCACCAGCGAGCCAGGCACCGCGTTGGGAGCGCCGGCGATGATCTGCCGCACGCCACCTTCGCCCAGGTCGACCTGGTGGACCCACAACGGCTTGCGCGATTTCGGATGCGGAGTCTGCTCCAGCACCTTGCCGATCAAGATCTCCGAGAGGTCGATCACGGTCAACGATTCCACCTCGACGCCGAGACGGGTGAGCACGTCCGCGGCCTCTTTGGGAGTGACGCCATCGAGGTCGACGAAGTCGGCCAGCCACTCGTAGCTGATGCGCATGGTCAGAACTGCTCCAGGAAGCGGAGGTCCGACTCGTAGAAGAGACGGATATCGTCGATGTCGTGCTTGAGCATCGCCATACGCTCGATGCCGAATCCCCACGCGTAGCCGTTCCACTGGGTCGGATCGATGCCGCCGTTGCGAAGCACCTGGGGATGCACCATCCCGCAACCTCCGACCTCGAGCCATCCCTTGTGCCGGCAGCTCTTGCACCCCATGCCGCCGCAGATGCCGCACGTCACATCGAACTCGAAGCTCGGCTCGGTGAATGGAAAATAGCTGGGCCTCACGCGCACCTTGCGGTCCGTGCCGTAGAGCGACTGGATCATGTAAAGCAGCGTGCCCTTCATATCGCCCACGGTCAGGCCCTTGTCGACGGCGAGTCCCTCGACCTGGCTGAAGTACGGCAATCGTGTCGCTTCCGGGGCGTCGCGCCTGTAGCAGCGACCGGGCGTGATGATGTAGATGGGCGGGTTCTTGATGCGCTGCATGGCGCGGATCTGCACAGGTGATGTGTGGGCCCGCAGCAGCAGCTCAGGGCTGAAGTAGAACGAGTCCCAGTTCTCCCGCGCCGGATGTCCGGCCGAGATGTTGAGCGCTTCGAAGTTGTACCACTCCGTCTCGACCTCGGGCCCAAGCTCGACCTGATAGCCCAACGACTCGAGCACGGTCTCGATCTGCCTGCGAACCTGCGTGAGCACGTGGATATGCCCGCGACCGAGGTCTGGGCCTGGGAACGTGATGTCGATCGCTTCGGTCTCGGCCAGGTCGGCGAGCCGCCCCGCCTCGAGCTCAGCGCGCCGAGCGGCAAGAGCCGACTCGATCGCTTTCTTGGCCTCGTTGGCGGCCTTGCCGAGAGCGGCGCGTTCCGCGGCCTCCATCTTGCCGATGCCCTCGAGCAGCCTGCTGATCTGGCCGCTCTTACGGCCCAGGTATGTGACCTCGATCTGCTCCAGCTCTTCGCGGGTCTGGGCTTTGCCGATGGCCGCCAGCGCCTGGCTCGTCAGTGCTGTTGGGTCGCTCATCCCGCGAGCTTCCGGCGGATCTCGAAAAGTATCAGCGCCGCGGCGGCCGCCACGTTCAGCGATTCGACCCCTTCGGTCAACGGCACAGTGACGAGCTTCAGGTCTTGGCGCGAGAGGCCATGTGTTTCGCTGCCGAGGACGATCATGTCCGCAGACTCTATCGAC
>VBKD01000116.1 GCA_005888075.1 Chloroflexota bacterium | reverse complement strand
TCGTCCGCAGCTGCATCGGCACCTTCGACTCGTGGCGCTCGCACGCCGGCGCGTCTTCGTAGGTCATGCTTCGACATTACGCACTGCGTCGTGAACCTTCTAGTGGGCCCCCCACAACGCCCGGCCAATCTTGCTTGTCCTCCGCCCACACACTAAGCTTGCCCTTGATGGCCCGCACCGCCCCCGAAACGGAAAGCCAGACACCCCGCCCGACGGTGCGGGACGCGATGCGTTCGGTCCTCGCCTCGGCCAAGCTCGTCGCGGGCGCCGACGGCCTGGACCGCCCGATCGAGTGGGCCCGCCTGATGGAGACCCCGGAGGTCCAGCCCCGCGCCGGAGACCTGATGTTCACGAGCGGCTTCCCCATCAAGGACGATCCCCAGGCCCAAATCCGCCTCGTCGGCCGCATCGCCGACTCGGGTGGCGCCGGCCTCGTCGTCCGGCCGATGCCCTACCTCCGCAAGCTGCCCGACGAGATGGTCACCGAGGCCGACAGACTCAAGGTCCCTCTCTTCACCATCAGCGCCGATATGCAGTTCGTCGACCTGATGACCCCACTGCTCGAGCGGATCATCAACGCCGAGCACTGGCGCCTCAAGCGCTCGATGGAGATCCACCGGCGCTTCACCGAGCTGGTGCTCGACGGTAAAGGCGTCAACGAGATCTGCCGCACTCTGGCCGACCTTCTCGACAGCGCCGTGAGCGTCGAGGACGCGAGCTTCCACCTGCTCGCCCATGCCGGCGCAAACAGTGACCCGCATCGCAAGGAGACCATCCTCCGTCAGGGCACCCCGCAGCGAGTCCTGTTCGACCCGCAGATCCAGCGAATGCTCCGCGAAGTCGAGGCGGCCCGTGGACCGATCAAGGTGCCGGCGTTTCCCCACCTCGGCATGTCACGCGAGCGGCTCATCGCGCCCATCTTCGCGGCCAACCAGGTCCTGGGCTACATCTCCATCCTCGACCACCCGCCCGCAAACGAGGAGCTCGCTTTCATGGCCATCGAGCAGGCCGCCCTCGTGCTGGCGCTGTCGATCGCCAAGGAACGGGAGCTGTCCGAGGTCGAGAGCCGCGTGCGCGGCGAGTTCCTGGACGACCTCGTCAACGCCACCTACGGCGATGAGAACGCAGCGCATCGCCGGGCTCGCCACGTCGGCTACCCGATGCTTGGCACCCACATCGTGATGCTCGTCGACATAGACGACTTCCGCGGTTTCAACCGCGCGCGCCAGATCACGGAGGATGCGATCCAGGCCCTCAAGCGCGAGTTCCTGCGGCGCGTCGCCGCCGTCGTCCGGACCATGTTCCAGCGTGCTCTGCTGCAGGGCCGTTCCGACCAGGTGGTCGCCCTCCTTCCGCTCGGCACCGAGGTCGTCGACCACCAGGCCCGCAGCCACGCGCTCGGACTGCAGATACGCCAGGCGATCGTCGATTGGAAGCCCGGGTTCACAGTGTCGGTCGGCTTCAGCGGACCCGCCGAGGCACCGTCCGGCGTGGCGGGCGCTCTCCGCGAGGTCACGTCGGTCATGGAGTCGCTGGCCCGCTTCAAGCGATGGAGCCAGGTGGTCGCGGTGCCGGAGCTCGGCTTGACGGGATTGCTGGCCGCCGTCACCGACGAGCGGTTGGTCGACTACAGCCACAGGCACCTCGGACCATTGATGGAGCACGATGCGGCGCGCAAGGGCAACCTCGTAGCGACCCTTCGCGCCTACCTGGAGACAGGCGAGCAGCAGCAGGCCGCCCAACGGCTCCGGGTGCATCCCAACACGCTCCGCTACCGCCTCGACCGCATACGGGAGATCACGAGCCTCGATCTCGAGGATCCGGAGACCCGGCTCAACCTCGCCGTGGCGTTGCGCGTCCAGGCCCTTTTAGGAATGTAGGATCCGCATAACAATCTAGGACTTCTTTTGGTTCCGGTGCACTAGCCCAGCGGGGCTTCCGCCGGTAGCCTTCTCCTCCAATGCCCTCCCCCATACCTGCTTCACGCCTTGCGTGGGCCGGAGACCTGCCCGCGAGCCGCGCCGCGTGCGGCATCGGCTTCGTCGCGACGCCCGAGCTTGGACATCGGGCCGTGACGCTGGGCGTGACAGCGCTCGCCCGGCTGGCGCATCGAGGCGGCCTGGACGCCGACGGCAAGAGCGGTGACGGCGCGGGCCTGATGATCCAGGTGCCCCAGCGCCTTCTGGGTGGGCACTTTGCGGTCGCGGCGTTGTTCGAGTGGGACCCTCGGGCCAAGGCCCTCGTGGAGGAATCGCTCGAGGCCGGCGGCCTGCGACTGCTGGAGTGGCGCGACGTTCCGATCGAGGTGGACAGCCTCGGCCAGAAGGCGCGCGAGACCATGCCGGCCATCTGGCACGGGCTCATCGCCGACCCGGACATCGATCCCGACGAGTGGGAGCGCCGCCTCTACCTCGCGCGGCGGCGGGCTGAAAAGCAGGCCGAGGCTGATGCGGTGCGCATGTACCTGTCTTCGCTGTCGAGCCGCACGCTCGTCTACAAGGGCTTGATGGCGGGCACGCGGCTCGCCGAGTTCTACCTCGACCTACAAAACGAGGCCACCGAAAGCCGGCTGTCCGTCTTCCACCAGCGTTACTCGACCAACACCATGCCCGACTGGCGCCTGGCGCAGCCGATGCGGATGCTGGCGCATAACGGCGAGATCAACACGGTCACCGGCAACCGCGCCTGGATGCGCGCCCGCGAGGCCGAGCTCGAACCCGAGCTGCGTGGGGTGATCTGGAAGGACGGATCCGACTCGTCTTCGCTCGACAACGCGCTCGAGCTCCTGGTCCATCGCGGCTGGGAGGTTTCGGAAGCGTTGATGAGCCTGGTGCCCGACGCCTGGGAAGGACGCGGCGACCTCGCGTCTCCGGTGCGCGACTTCTACCGCTATCAGTCCACCCGTTTCGAGCCTTGGGACGGGCCGGCCGCCCTTGTGTTCAGTGACGGCCACCTGGTCGGTGCGGCGCTGGACCGCAATGGACTGCGCCCACTGCGATGGCAGCGCGACAGGCACGGACTCGTCTCGGCCTCCTCCGAAGCCGGCGTCGTATCGATGGCGCCCGAGGACGTCGTCGAGCGTGGGCGTCTCGGTCCGGGGCAGATGCTCCTGGTCGACACGCGTGATGGGTCGCTGCTGCGCGATGCCGACGCGAAAGAGCGCTCCGCCTCCCGCCACGACTACGGCCTCCTCGCCGACCGGATCCTCGTGCCGATGGAGCGGCACCACATCGAGGTCGAGCCGATCGACGACCTCGCCGAGCAGCAGAACCTGCACGGATGGGGGGCCGAAGACGTGAAGTTCGTCGTCACAGCGATGGCGGAGACCGGCGCCGAGCCGGTCTATTCGATGGGAGACGACATTCCCATCGCGCCACTCGGCCGCACCCAACGCCGGATCTACGGCTATCTCCGGCAGCGTTTCGCGCAGGTGACCAATCCCGCGATCGATCCGCTGCGCGAGAAAGCCGTCATGTCGCTGCGGGTGCTGCTGGGCGCACGTCACGGCACGCTCGAGCCCGAAGGCGGAAGCGACCGCGAGCTGCGGCGCCGGCACCACCCAGCCGTTCCAAACGAAGGCCAATTACTGGAGATCGATTCGCCGGTGCTCGGAGCGGCGGAGCTCGCCCGTGTGCTCGAGGATGCGACCGTCCTCGACGCGACCTACTCGCAGGACGAGTCGCTGCGCGATGCGCTGGCGCGTCTTTGTCGTGAAGCGGACGAGTCGAATGGGATCATCGCCCTCAGCGACAGGCGGACGGGGCCGAACAGGTTGCCCGTCCCGATGGCCCTCGCCGTCGGTGCCGTACACACGCACCTGCTCGCGACGGGTCAGCGCATGGAGAAGGACATCGTGGCGATCGCCGGCGACACCGTCGACGTGCACGACCTCGCATGCCTGGTCACCATCGGCGCGACCGCGGTCCATCCGTACCTTGCGCTCGCGACCGCGATGGAGGGAGAACCCCAGCACCATACGAAGGAACCAACTCCGAAACCAGGTACTGAAGGCGCTGCGAAGTACCGCAAGGCGCTCGAAGCCGGCTTGCTGAAAGTCATGGCGAAGATGGGCATCTCATGCGTCGCGAGCTATCGCGGCGCGGAGCTGATCGAGGCGCTCGGCCTGGGCGCCGAGGTGATGCAGATCTGCTTCCCCGCGGTCCCGTCGCGAGTCGGCGGTGCGGATCTCGCCGACATCGAGCGCATGTCGCGGACGAGACCGGATGTGATCGCCGACCACGGGCGCGTTCGCTTCCGCAAGGCCGGCGAGCACCACGCCTACAACCCGCTGGCCGTGCGTGCAGCGCAGAAAGCCGCACGCACCGGCGACCAGGAGGCCTATCGCGAGTGGCGCCGCCTCTCGTCGATGGGTGAGCCGCAATCCCTGCGCGAGATGATCAACATCAAGAAATCCACCGCCCCGGTTCCTCTCGAAGACGTGGAGCCGGCAACAGAGATCGTCAAGCGATTCGTCAGCACCGCGATGTCGCTCGGCGCGCTCTCGCCGGAGGCGCACGAAGCACTGGCCATCGCGATGAATCAGATCGGCGCCCGCTCCAACTCGGGCGAGGGCGGCGAAGACCCCGATATGTACGACGACTCCGACGGCGTCCGCCGTGACAACCGCGTCAAGCAGGTCGCGTCGGCGCGGTTCGGTGTCACTCCGCGCTACTTGAAGCGAGCTGACGAGCTCGAGATCAAGATCGCCCAGGGTTCAAAGCCGGGGGAGGGAGGGCAGCTGCCAGGCATCAAGGTCACAAGCCTTATCGCGCGTCTGCGCCACGCGCAGCCAGGCATGCAGCTCATCTCCCCTCCTCCGCATCACGACATCTACTCCATCGAGGATCTCGCCCAGCTCATCCACGACCTGAAGACGGTCAACCCCGGAGCGCGTGTCGGCGTGAAGCTGGTCTCCGAGGCGGGCGTCGGCACGATCGCGGCAGGTGTCGCGAAGGCGCGGGCCGACTACATCCTCATCTCAGGTCACGACGGAGGGACCGGCGCATCACCTCTTTCCTCGATCAAGAACGCCGGCACGCCGTGGGAGCTGGGACTCGCCGAGACCCAGCAGGTCCTGGTCGCGAATCACCTGCGTGACCGCGTCAGCCTGCGCACGGACGGCGGCCTCCGCGGGGGCCGCGACATCGTCATCGCCGCGATGCTGGGCGCCGAAGAGTTCGGATTTGGCACGGGCGTGCTGGTCGCGCTGGGGTGCGATATGGCGCGCCAGTGTCACCTCAACACGTGTCCCACAGGCATCGCGACGCAGCGCGAAGATCTCCGAGCCAAATTCGAAGGCCGGCCCGAGTACGTGCTCAACTACCTCTTCCTCATCGCCGAGGAGGTCCGCGAGCATCTGGCCCTGGCCGGGGCTCGCTCACTGGACGAGGTGGTCGGCCGCGTCGATCTCCTCGAGCCGTCGCCGGAGGCGACGCTCGATCTCTCATTCGTGCTCACTGGAACCGACCCATCGCTGGCGCGCCGGCGCAAGTGGTCCCGTAACGGCGAGCCGCCCGCTCCCGCCCCGCCGAGCGGCGACATCAACAACTCCTTCCGAACGGTCGGCGCCTCGCTGGCGGCAGGCGATCGGCGCCAGTATCACGGCAGCGCCGGCCAGAGCTTCGGCGCCTTCCTCGACCACGGTGTCGAGGTGACCCTCGAAGGCGAGGCGCAGGACTACGTCGGCAAAGGAATGGGCGGCGGCGTGATCGCCGTCAAGCCGCACGAGAGCGACAGCTCCGACGACCCGGTTCTGGCCGGCAACACGATCGCCTACGGCGCCACGGGCGGCAAGCTGTTCATAGCTGGTCGTGCCGGCGAGCGTTTCTGCGTGCGCAACTCGGGTGCGGTGGCCGTCGTCGAAGGGGCGGGCGACCACTTCTGCGAGTACATGACGGGGGGCATCGCGGTGGCCCTCGGGCCAGTGGGTTGGAACGCGGGCGCCGGCATGACCGGCGGCGTTGCCTACCTGGTCGAGTGGGGCCAGATCAACGCCGATAGCGTGGTCGCGCGCGAGGTCCCAGCCGAAGACGCCGAGGAGCTGCGCGCGCTCATCGAGGAGCACCACAGCCGGACGGGAAGCAAGCGCGCCGCCGAGATGCTGGAGCGCTGGGACGAGGCGCTGGGCCGCTTCAGGCAGCTGGTTCCGATCGCGATCACCCAGCCGGCCGTCGAGCAGGCGCCGGTCGAGAGCACGGAGGCCCCGAAGACCGCCGCTTAAGGCTCTATCCTAGGATTTACCTATGCGACGCTTGGCCCTGGTCGCGCTTGTCGCCTTCGCATGCGGGGCCGCCACCGTCCAGCCTCAGACACTGAGCCTTGGTTACAAGAAGGGCGATACGTACAAGTACTCGTTCCACGCGGTCATCAAGCAGACGATGGGCATGAGCGGGATGACCATTCCGGTCGACGTCGACATGACGGCCAACGAGAGCATCGTGGTCAACTCCGTCGACTCGAGCGGCACCGCCGACCTGGCGATCACGCGATGGGCGCATCACAAGCCTCAACGGCACCACGGTGGGGGGCGGTAATCCCTTCACCGCGTTCACCGGCATGAGCGGCTTCTTCATGTCGGCGGTACTGCCTGCCAATCCGGTCAAGGTGGGCGATACGTGGACTAAGGACTACGACCAGACCAACCCGGACGGTACGGGCGCCGTCCATGTCACGAGCAAGAGCAAGTACTTGCGCGACGAAACGGTGAACGGCACCAAATCAGCGGTGGTTGAAACCACCAGCAGCAGCACCATTGACACGACCATCGATATGTCGAAGGCGGCCGGCGCCCAGTCCAACACGGGGCTGCTGCCGGGTGGGGGTCAGCTCCAGAGCATCGCGATCAAAGGCACAGTGACATCAGACGTGACGACATGGATCGACCCGAACGGGCACCGGATCGTGAAGTCCCATCAGACTGGCACCGACGACGCGACCATGACGATCAACCTGTCCGCGAGCGGCGCGCAAAGCATCCCGGGCCTCACCGGACCCATATCCATCAAGGGCGATCAGACGGCGGATCTAAAACCGGCCTGAGTCAGCGCGTCGCGGCCGCTCTGATCCGATCGAGGACCTTCATGTTCGCTATCGAGTCCTCCGGGGCTAGGGCGACGGGCCGGCCATGCAAGGCGCTGTCGTCAAACGATTCGACCATCAACCGGTAAGAGTCGTGAGGTCGGCGCGGCCGCACGAATGGACTCTCCATTCGATGGACGTCTTGTTGCGTGACCACTGCGAGCTGCTGCTCCGACGGTGAATCCATGGAGACCCAAACCGTTGCGCTGCGTCCGTCAGCGAAAGCAAGCAAGGCGCTTACGGTGATGTCGACGCCGCCATCGAACGTCCCTTGGGCGACCACATCGACGGGCTCGCCCATGATCGCTCGCGTGACGTTGGCGGCGTAGCAGCCGACGTCCAACAGCGCGCCTCCCCCCAGAGAGGCCTGCGTCCGAAAGTTCTCATTGCTGCCGAGCCTGAAGCCGAATGTCGCGTGCACATACGTCGGGGC
>VBKD01000115.1 GCA_005888075.1 Chloroflexota bacterium | reverse complement strand
CGGCAGCGCAGCGGCGCTCAAGCTCATCTCGAACAGCATGCTCGCCGGCGTGACGGCCCTGGCCGCCGAACTACAGGCCGCCGGCGTGGCCGCCGGGCTGGACCCCGAGGTCGTCTTCGCGACGCTCAGCCGCCAGGCGCCCTATCTGAGCGCCCGCAAGGTTGGGCTGGTCGAGCACCGATATGAACCGGTCACCTTCAGGCTGCGCGACCTCGTCAAAGACTTGAGGCTCGCCATCGATCTGTATCGGCGCGTCGGGGCCTCGACCCCGTTGACGGCAGCCACCAGGGATCTCTATGAACGGGCGGCGAGGACCAAGGGCCACCTCGAGATGTCAGCGGTCGCCGCCCTGTACGAGAAGAAGGCCGCCTAGATCGCCTCCAGGAGCATGCGGACGACGGTCAGCTCGTCCTCGCTCACGGTGTGCGGCATCCCCGGGTAAAGCCGCACGCTCACCGTGGCCCCCATGCGCTTGAAGACCTCCGCACTCCCGAGAACTCGCTCTTTCGGGATGTGCGGGTCCACATCGCTGCAGCCAAGAAACACAGGCGTCAGATCGAACTGGCCGGGATAGTCTCTTGGCGTCCCATCGGGTCCGATCAGGCCACCGCTCAAACCGACGATTGCGCCGTAACGGCGTGCGTTGCGCGCGGCGAACTCCAAGGTTAGGCATGCGCCTTGAGAAAAGCCGAGGAGAACGACCCTCTCGGCCGGCACAGTCTCGAGAACACGATTCAACAGGCCGGTCAGCATGTCGAGAGCCGAGCTCAGGTAGGGTTCATTGCTTTCAATCGGCGCGGTGAACGGATGGGGATACCACGCGTTGTTCGCGGCTTGAGGCGCGAGATACGCGAAGCCGGGGTGCTGGACTTCTGATGCGATGGTCATGATGTCCCCCGCGGTGGCACCACGACCGTGGAGCAGGATCATGGCCGCGCGTGCAGAGGCCAGCGATTCGCCGGCCTGAAGGACGCGCTGGCCGTGGGCGATACTCATGACAACCAGTATGGGTTCTGATTCATCTTCCCTATTCGGGCCCTCCCCGTAAATGGGGAGGACTGGCACTTTTAGCTACTCGAATCCCCGCGTCATCCATTGGGGATCCGGCTCCATCGCGCAGCTGAAGGCGGAGCTTTCGCGTTTGAACATCCACCGCATCGCCCTGGTCACCACGCGGTCATTGACGGGCTCGTTGGACAGGCTCGCCGTCGAGGCCACCACGACCGCAGTCATCGATCAACACACGCCGATGTGGCAGATCGACTCGGCCGTGGAGGATTTCGCCACCGCGAAGGTCGACGGTCTTGTCAGTTATGGGGGTGGCAGTGCGATCGACGCGGCCAAGATCATGTCCGTCCGGCTGGTCGGCTCAGGCGACGACGCTCTCCCCCACATCGCAGTCCCCACGACACTCTCGGTCGCCGAGCTCGCGCCGGGCGCCGGCTACACCGACGATGCCGGCGACAAGATGGGCATGCGCGATCCACGCCTCCTCGTGGCTCGGGTCATCTACGACGCCGAGCTGACGCTCGACACGCCGATGCACCTCTGGCTCTCGACCGGCATTCGCGCGTTGGACCACGCCGTGGAGGGCTTTCTGGCCGACGGCGACCACCCTTTCAATGATGTGATGTCGCTGGAGGCGATCCGACGCCTGTACACATCGCTGCCTCGAGCCAAGGCCTCGCCCGAGGATGTCGAGGTTCGCACCGAGAACCAGCTAGCCGCGTGGTTCTCGTACACGCTGCCAGGCCCGTCGGCCGGTGGCCTCGGCCACATGATGGGTAAGCAAATCGGAGCTCGCCACGACATTCCGCACGGCGTGACGTCGTGCCTCCTGCTGCCGCACGTGATGCGCTTCATGGCCTCCCGGATGCCCGGCCGCATGGCGGTGCTCGACGAGGTGATCGGATCCGATGCGCCGGGTGCCGTTTACAGGCTCATCGAGTCCCTTGGGCTGCCGCAGCACATCGCGGCATATGGAATCGGAGAGCCCGAGCTGAGCCGCGCCGCCGGTGAGGTGGCCGGCAAATACCCGGCGGCCGACCTGCTCCAGATATACATGTCAGCCCTTTAGTGCCGGCGGTTTTGGGAGCGCCGGACATACCAGCCCGGCCTGGTGGAGAGGACTGAGCACGCATCCACGACAAGAGAACGATCGGACGTCGGGCTCACCCGCATCCAGTGGAGACCGGCGAAGTTCGCGGTAATGAAACGAAGGCCGGGCTCGAAGCCTGAGCTGCCGACCGCGCGTTCGCCAGGGACGGCGATGCTGCCGATCCACAGCCGCCTCATGCCCTCCTGACGCGCGACGTTCGAGATGCCCATCAGTAGTGACCTAAACACGCCCTTGCGACGGTGCTCGGTCAGCGTGACGCAGTTCCAGATGTACCCCTCACCGTTTCCAGGTTTGATCTCGAGCTGCAGCTCGCCGACCCATTCCGGCTCAACGGACAGCCAGCCGTAGCCGCCGACGGCCCCATCGACCAGCACAGCAAAGCACCGGCATCCTCGAGCAAATCTGGCGGCGACCAGGTCGCCTTCGAGATCCATCGCTGAAACGAGCAGCGCCGCGCGATCCGAGCGGATCTCTTCTACGAGGAGGGGCGGCGAACCTGAGAGGACCAGGTCCGCCGCCCAGAACGTGCTGCGGATTAGAAGGGAAAGAAGAGGTGGCGCACCTTTTCAATCACTTCGGGGTCGCCGGATGCCGAGCCTCCGGGGAACCGGCCGAAGTGTGTCAGCACCTCGTCCTGCGGGGTGTCGAACTTGAACAAAGCGTCACAGCCCTCAAAGTTCCCCGTTTCAGGCTCATACGTGAACTTGCCGTCCTTGACGTGGCAGCGCCACTTGCCGCCCCACGGGCCCTCGACCTCGATTCCATATGTGATGTCGACGCCCTTCGCCGCGTCCTGGTCGACCGTGTTCTGCCAGAAGATGAATGTGAACGGCAGGATGAGGCCCGCGCTCGCCTCATCGATATTGGCGAGCTTGTCGCCCAACCCGTACTCGATGTCGTAGGGATGAATGCCGTAGTCCATGATCTGGAACGTCGCATAGGCTCCAGCCGGTACAGGCCCGGCGAACGGATGCGAAACCATGAAACCCGTCCACTCGTCTGGCTTGAGCGCGTCGAGCATCCCGTCTAGCTTCATCGCGTCCTTCTTGAACCGGTCGAGCGCCTCCTCACGAGGCAGCTTGCGGAAGTCGAGCGCGTGGTCGTTCAGCGTGCCGCCCATGGCGGCCATGCCCAGTGGGGTTGGCGTCTCGCCCTTCTTGGCCGCGTCCCAGTTCTTGAAATATCCCTCCATGACGTCGATCATGTGACCGACCAGGTCACGGGTCTCCCAACCGACGCAGCGGGTCATCACGTTCCAGTTCTTCGGGTCTTCGACCAGACGGGTGAAGTTGGCGCGGTCTCGCCGCATGACGTTCATGACGGTGTTCTTGGACTCGGCCGCGAACGGGTTGACCGGAGCGATCACAGCAGTGCTCATCCGTGCATTCCCCTTTTAACGACCACGGTTCTCCTCTCTCATGGCCGAAGCGCCGGTCGTCGCCGTGGTCGGTACGGCAATCGGCGTCAAAAAGTCGTCCAGCTGGTCTCGGCGCACCTGGAACCAGGGCGGCAGGCTGAGAGTGGTGCCGAGCTCTTCGGGGGCTTCGTCAATCGTGAAACCGGGGCCGTCCGTCGCGATCTCGAACAGCACTCCTCCCGGCTCGCGGAAGTAGACCGACTTGAAATACCACCGATCGATCACTGGGGTGACGTTGCGGCCGGCTCGCACGAGCAGGTCGCGCCAGGCCATCTGCTCCGACGCATCGGGTGTGCGCCACGCCACATGGTGTACGGTGCCGACCGACTCCTCTCCGACCGGGCCTTCCGGCGACTCCACGACGTCGACGATCGAGTGCGGCCCGCCTGATCCGGTTTCGAATCGAGTGGTGTTGCCTTCCTCGCCCGACTTGCGAAAGCCCATGGTGTTGGTGAGGAGGGCGAACGTAGCCGCCGTCTCCGCCAGGGTCAACGTGACCGAGTGGAAGCTTCGGATCGCGTGATCTTGGTCGACGGGCGCGTCCTCCCACGGGACCCACCGCTCATCGGTCGCGTGCCCGACGAGCTCCAGCTCGATCCCGTCGGGGTCTTGCAGTACCACCAGGTCCTTGTCGAAACGGCTCTTCCGCGACGATTCCACGCCCATCTTTTGCAGGCGCTTGCTCCAGAAGTCGAGCGAGCGCTCCGGGACGCCGAATGAGACAGTCGTGACCTGACCGCTCCCGGTGCGCCGGCTCGGCCACGTTGGCCAGCCAAAGAAGGTCATCACCGTCCCGGGGGTACCGAGATAGTCGGCAAAGTAGATGTGATAGGTGTCAGGCAGGTCCTGGTTGATGCTCTTCTTGACGAAGCGAAGGCCGAGCACGCTGACGTAGAAATCGACGCACTTCTGCACGTCGCCGGTGATGCACGTCACGTGATGGATGCCGGGAATGGTCGCGGGCATGATTCAGCCCTCCCCCTAATTGCTCAGTGCACAATCCATGTTAGTCCTGGCCTGAGCGGCTGTCACCGCCTTGCGCCTCCTCATCGACGCGCGACCAGATTTCCGCCGCCATCGGGTCTGCCATCTCCTCCTGGAGATGCGCCACCAGGCCGACCGCACGGGCCATCACGGCGAGGCCGCGGCAGACGCGCCAGGGGATCTCGAGCTCGCTCGCAATGGCGGCGATGGCGCCTGTCGCGTTGACCGGCAGCGGGCGCCCATAAGCGGTGGCTGCCTCCTGGGAGATGAGGTTCATCAGCTCCACATAGCGGCCGGACAGTCCATTCTCTGCGGCGAGCGCGAACAGCTTCGTGGTTCGCGGGTCGACCGGCTTGTGGATGGGATGGCCGAGGCCGCCGATCACCTGCTTACGCTGCTGGTGTTCGGCCACGATCCGGCGCGCGATGACCCCGAGATCGGCGTCCGGCTGCGCAGCCGCCAGGGCCTCCTGCAGGATTCGGGCCGCCTGTTCGATCGACCCGCCGAATCGGTCGCCCATGCCCAGGAGGCCGGCGGCGACCGCGGCCTGCAGGGATTCGGGAGCTCCGTAGTAGGTCAGGCGAGCGGCGATCGCGCTCGGGGTGACGCCGTGCTCGACGAGGGTCACCGTGAGGGCGTTGAAGACGACGGATTCTTGCGCCGTGGGCAGCCGGCCCTTCAGCTCGAGAAACGCCACGTCGCCAAGCGAGACTTTGCCGAGCAGGTCCTCGGTCAGGTCCAGGCCGCGGACGATGATCCGGTCGGAGGTGCTGCGACCGAGGCTGGAGCGAAGGCGCTTCTTGACGCCTTTTTCTTTCATCTCCCTCTCCCCAACCCTCTCCCCTGCGGGGAGAGGGAGATATCCCTCATCGGGTCCACCATCCCTCTCCCCTGCGGGGAGAGGGAGAACTCCCTCATCGCTTCACAGTGAGCTTGGTCTTGTAACCGCTTTCGCCGAAGGCTGATTCGGCGACCAGGGTGACCTTGCTGCGGAAGAGCAGCTTGGAATGAATCGCGTTCTCGATGTCTGTCACCAGCGAAGAATCCGACTCGGAGCCCGCGCTGACTTCCACCTCGACCGGAACCGGCGGCGTGATCGAGGTCTCCGAACCTTCGCGGACCACGCGCGCGCGGCCGGTCGCTCGCGGCCTGAATTCTCCGACGATGGAGAGGATCGCCGTCGGGTAAACGTTCACGCCACGCACGATGAACATGTCGTCTCGGCGTCCGATGACTCGCTGGCGGAAGCTGGTGCGCTCGCACTCACAAGAGGTGCCTTCGATGCGCACTATGTCGCCACCGGCGAAGCGAACCACCGGCATGGCTTCCCGGGTGAGCGTCGTATAGACGAGCTCGCCCTCCGCACCCGGCTCGATCTCCATCGGTTCCCGCGTCTCGGGGTCGATGAGCTCAACCCACACATGGCCCATGCCGCAGAAGTGCATTCCCTGCTGATGGGTGCACTCGCCAAAAAGCGATGGCGCGATGTCGCCGATGCCCATCACCTCGGTCACAGTCACGCCGAGAACCCTCTGGATGTGGTCTCGGATCGCGGGGATGCCGCCGCCAGGTTCGCCGCCGGTGACTATGTGAGTGAGCGGGATGGCGCTCGCCGTGGGATCGCTTTCCAGCCGGTTGGCCAGGTACTGCGCGAACGATGCCGTCGAGAGCAAGGTATCGGCGAGCCCGGCGCGCAGGCCGAAGACCACCCGCTCGGTGTCGCCCGGCGCCACCGGAACCGAGCGAGAGCCGATCCTCAACAGCACGAAGTGCGTGTGGCCCGCCACGAATGGCCCAGCGCCAAAGGTCGTCAGCACGCTGCTGTGCTCGTGGATGCCGGTCGCGTAGTAGGTACGCGTGCCCATCACCGTCCACGACTCCATATCGCCGCGCGTGATTCGTGCCGAACGGCGGCTCTTCGTCGAGCGCCTGTTTGAGCTCGCTTTTGGTCGTAAACGGAAGGCTGGCCAGGTCGCCAAGACTGACGAATGAGGTGCCCGCTCCCGCCTCGCGGAACTTGCGCGCATAAAAAGGCGAAGACTCGCGTAGGCGCCTGAACTGCCGCTCCCAGTTGGCGGCCGAGAGTCGCCTCGTGTCCTCCCAGCTCGCCGTCTCGATCTCGCGGTCCCAGATCCAGTCGCGTTCGCAGGTGTCGTCCTTCAAGCGGTTGGTCGTGATCGCCATGGAGGGACATGATGCGCGATATCTTTGGCGCGGTGGAGAAGCTCCTCCCGACCACGGTCGTCGGCAGCTATCCGCAACCCGACTGGCTGGTCGACCGGCAGATGCTAGGCAGCCGGCTGCCGCCGAGGGTCCGCGCGCTCGAGATCTGGCGCGTTGCTCCCGAGCTGCTCGAGCAGGCGCAGGACGACGCGACCGTCGTGGCCATTCGTGACATGGAGCGCGCCGGCGTCGACATCATCACGGATGGCGAGGTCCGGCGCGAGAGCTACTCGAATCGTTTCGCGACCGCGCTCGATGGCATGGACCTGGACAACCCCGGCACCGCGCTGGACCGGACCGGACACCCCAATCCGGTGCCGCGCGTGGTCGGTCCCATCCGGCGCATGCGACCCGTCGAGGTGCGCGACGTCCAATTCTTGCGAGCTAACACGGACCGCACCATCAAGGCCACCCTGCCCGGTCCGTTCACGATGTCGCAGCAGGCCCAGGACGATTACTACCACGACGAGGAAGCGCTGGCGATGGCCCTGGCCGACGCGGTCAACGCCGAGGTGCGTGACCTGTCTGCCGCCGGCGCCGACGTGGTGCAGCTGGACGAGCCTTACCTGCAGGCCCGCTCCGAGAAGGCGGCGGCGTATGCGATCGGGGCTATCAATCGCGCTCTGGACGGCATCACCGGGGCCACGGTCCTGCACACCTGCTTTGGTTACGCACACATCGTTCATTCGCGACCCAACGGCTATCCCTTTCTGGAGCCGCTCGCGGCCGTCAACGTGCGGCAGATCTCGCTGGAGTCGGCTCAGCAGAACGTCGACCTTTCGATCTTGAAGGCGCTGCGGGGCAAGAAGCTCATCGTCGGAGTGGTCGACCTGTCGGACGAGAGTCCCATCGAAGACGTGGACACGGTGGCCGATCGCATCAGGTCCGCGCTGCGTTTCGTCGACGCCGACCAATTAATCCTGGCTCCTGACTGCGGGATGAAATACCTGCCGCGTGACAAAGCTTTCGGGAAGCTGCGTTCCCTCGCGCAAGCCGCGGCGAAGGTGCGGGCGGAGCTTTAACAGCTCCGCCCTCGCAATCACTTCTTTTTGAAGTTGTAGCAACAGACACCGTCGATCTCGAGGGGGACGGTGTCGGTCTGCGCCGACACGTTGTCTTCGGCACCCTCCTGGATCGCGGCGGCGAGCGAGTAGGCGCCAACCGATTCGAGAAGGCTCGAGGTGGTCGGACCGCCCACGTCAGCGACCTTGACGGAGATCGTCAAAGTGCACGGTCCACTCGTGGTGGGACAAGTGATCGAGCCCGCCTCGGGCTTGCCAGTGAAAGTGGGCCCGGAACCAGGTTCCGGATACGTGAGCACATGCGGGAAGCACGCCGACACCGAGCAGAGGTCGATGGTGTGCTGGGCTCCGGCGTAGAAGATCGGCTGGTTCAACGCGGTGTTTTCCATCGCCGCATAGAACACGGTGTTGCCCATCTGCCAGCGCGTGACGTACTGCACGTTCGTGGCGCCGGGGACCGCTGCGATGGCGGCTGCCGGATGCTGCAGGTCGGCCACCTGCATCGTCACATTCAGGACCTGGCCTCCGGACGAGAAGCTGAGGCTGCTGGATCGGATGTCCATGCCTGAGACGTTGTTGGGCCCGCCGATGACCGGATAGAGCGCATTGCCCGCGGGAGCCGTCAACCCGCTGACCGGTGCATTGGAGGGACCGTTGACATTGGTCCCCAGCAGCCCGGGGCCCGAGGATTGCCGGGCGACCGTGATCACGCCCGCGCCGCAGTGGTCGGCCACCTGAACGGAGCATGTGTTGGGCGCCTGGACCAGCTTGTTCGAGGTGTCGTCGTACACGATCTCGGCTGCCCCGCTGTTGTCCACGGTGACGACGAAGAAATCAGCCAGGTTTCGGTTGCCCTGGCTCTGGATGCAATTTGTTCCCGCCAGGCACACGTCGTCGTAATGCATGGGATGCGGTGAGACCTTGACGAGCTGCTTGGACGGCGCGCCACCCGTGATCGCGCCGGTCGAGTCGGTCGGGAACACCACCTGCGACATGAAGACGTTCCACGACTGGTTGTTGTGGCTGCTGGGATCGACCTGGAGGTTGGAGCCGTACCAGACCGCGTCAGCGCGGCCCGCTCCGCCCGCCTTGATCCACGGAAACACGTTGGTCGCGTCGCCGGTCGTGGCCGACCCGTCGCTCACCTGCACCGGCGCCGTCCATCTGGTCCACCCGCTGGCGGCGCCGGCGGCGCTCACAAACACCTGGCGCAGCGCCGGGTTGCTGTTGCCGACCGCCCACACGACTTCGAGGTTGCGAGCGGAGTCCATGGACAGGACGGAAAACAGGGTGTCCGGTGAGGCGGAGGTGTCGGCGATCTTCACCAGGCGCTTGAGGTCCTGGTTGCCGCCTCCAGCGTCATCGAGAAAGTGCAGCGTGCCGGTGGCGTCGGGCGTGCCGATGTTCAAGTACAGGCCGGGCGTGGCCGTGGACGACGTGCCGCACGTGCCGGCGTTGCACGCCGCCGCCTGGAACACCTTGCCCGTTACCTGGTCGATCGCCGGATAACCGTCGCCGCCAAAGGGCGAATAGACGGCACCGGCCCCGTTGGGGATCTCACCGGCGGTGGCGTTGACGTAGTTGAGGCCGTCGGTGCTCATGTTCCACTGCTCACCGCCGTTCGGCCCCGGACCGACCAGGTTGTTCCACACGAGGTACACGAGCGGCGCGGGTCCGGTGTACGCCGACTGCTTGGCCGTGCCAGGAGCAGGGTCGTACACGGTGAACCACTGCCGGTCGGACCCCGGGCTGCTGCCGGAGCAGCCGAGGAAGTTCTCATGGTCGGAGGCGCCTGAGTTGACAGGGCCCGTCACCGCAACACGCTGGCATGCCAGCGCCCAGAGGTCGGCGAAATACTGCTTGCCGCTGCGGTCGAAGGCGATGTCGGTGTCGCCTCCGCCAGGGCCTGGCGCCGGGATGCCTATGATGGCCGACGGCACCGTCTTCTGGGACATCACCCGGAAGGTGTGCCCGCCGTCGACCGACCCGAACCAGGTGCTGCGCTGTGTGCCGGTTCCAGTCGGACCGCTGTTGAAGACCCGGCCCTGCGGGTCGACGGCGATGTCCGGCTCGCCGTTGGTGTGGATGGGATCGACGATGGTCGGCGTCTCGAAACCGATGGCGTTCGACGAAGCGGCGGTCGCCACGTTGAACCGCCCGGGAGCCAGAACGATCGACGCTACCGCCAGCGCCGCCACCGAGCACGCGGCAATACGGACACGACCCATGGCCACACCCTCCTTGCGTGCTCGGTTCAGGTCCGAGCGGTCAAAACACCCCCCGCAGCCACGGGGCCGCGGATCCGAGGACAGGAAATATCACGCGCCAGGGGGCCACCGCATCCCTCAATTGAGGTAGGCGGCCGAAATCAGCGGCTGGGCGAGCCCTGAGCGCGCCGCGCGACGGCGGTCAGCTCTTCGATCGCGTCTTGAGCCAGGCGGATGGCGCGGGTGTATGCCGCCTTGCTCGGCTGCCTGGTCCGGCCATTCCGGGCCGACGCCTGCAACGAAGCATCGATGAACTTCTTGGCCATGTCCGACGGATCCCTTGCCAACGTCATCCTCCTTTCAGCTCAGACCAGAAACGATCGATGATCAATTCCGCAAACCACTCCGACCAGTATTTCTGTTTCAGCTTCCTTTTTGCCAGGTAGTTTCGAAACTCAGGCGTCACCTCGAGCTCGGCGACCAGCAGCGCCACGACGTCGTCAGGGCGGATCTCCTTGATGAAACCACGCGTCGCCGCGTAAGCGTGCTTGGCCTTGGCCTTCCATGCGGCCTCATCGTCGTGGAGCAGGCTCGTGAGGCTCGCGTCCTTCAGGTCCTGCAGCTTCTTCTGAGTCAGCGCCATCGCTACGGCCAGAGGACCATGCGCGTGGCGAGACCCGCGGCCCCGAAGACCGCGAGGAGCTGGAGGACGAACAGCCCCACCGTCCACCCATAGAACGAGCCTGGGCCGCCGAGGGCGAGCCAGGCCAGGCACACGGTGACGGTGACCAGGCTCAGGCCGAACGTGCCGAACAAGCCCGCGCCGGCGGTGCGGTAAGGGCGGACGACCTGTTGAGCGACGCCACCGGAATATGACTGGTACGACGCGATGATGATGCCGAGAAATACAAGCACGAAGCCCGCGAGAGCGGCTGACGCTCCGAGGATGGCGAGGACCACGTCCTTGGAATCGATCATGCGTTGGAAGAGCTTAGGATTACGCGCCACAGGTTGGTAATGACCAGCGGCATTGTTCGCGTCATCTCTGGTCGCCGGTTGCGTGATCTGGTCCCGATAGCCGACGCGATCGAGGCCGTCAGAGGTGCCTTTCAGGCAGTCTCAGAAGGCCACATCGATCAGGTTCCCCGGACCGCGCTGCCGGACGGCAGCCTGCTCACGATGGCGGCTCATGGAATCGGGTCCTCCGGCACGTCGGTCAAGGTGCTCGGCGTCAGGCAGGATGCCACGCAACCCCAGCTGCCACTCATCAACGCCGTGGTTCTGTGGTTTGACCACTCCACCGGCCTTCCGGTAGCAGTCCTCGAGGGCAGCGAGCTGACCGCATTGCGAACAGGTGCCGCAAGCGGAGTGGCCACCGACCTGCTCGCTGCGCCGGACGCTTCGGTTCTCGCCATGATCGGCTCCGGTGCGCAGGCCGCCGACCAGGTCTTCGCGGTTTGCAGCGTCCGGCGGATCGAGACGGTGCGCATCTTCAGCCGCAACGCCGCGACCGCCGCAGGCCTTGCAAAGCGCCTCGGCGCTGCCCTGCCCGAAGTCGAGGTTCACGTTTCCACCGACATCCATTCGGCCACCGCCGACGCAGATGTCGTATGCACGGCTACCACCGCGACGAGCCCATTGATTCATGGCGGGGACTTGAGTGAGCGAACCCACATCAACGCGATCGGAGCCTACCGACCCGATATGTGCGAGATTTCTCCCGAGGTGATCGCTGAAGCCACGACCGTGGCGATCGACCATTCTCCAGCCGCGCGGGCCGAGGCAGGTGATCTGCTGCAAGCGGCCGCCGCGGGAAAGTTTGCTCTGCATGACGCAATCGAGCTCGGGAAGCTCGTGAGTCTTCCAGGCCGTGCCTACACCGGGTGGACGGTCTTCAAGTCGGTGGGCATCGGCGCGCAAGACTGGGCCGTCGCGAAGCTTGCGGTCGACCGATCCGAAGGCCACGAGCTACCGAAAATCTCGCTGCGATGAGGGATCAGCCTCGCGCGCCTTTGCAAGGACGGGACCGCCGATAACGGCGGTCCCGTGCTCGACGCTCTATCTATGCCGCAGTCTGGGGTCGGCGCATGAGTATGAATGTGGCCGCGACCACGACAGTCAGGATGGCCGTCACCCATGCCGTCCATGCGACTGCTGTCACGGTCGAGAAACCAAGGACCCACGGCGCGAGGAACGTCACTATGGCGACGACGCCTGGCGCGTTGAGGATGGGCGAGCGCCGCGCTTCGCGCGTGGCCGCGGCGATGATTCCAGATAGGAAGAGCAAGATGCCCAGCACGTACGCGCTCAGCGCCGCCGTACGGTTCGAGGTCGCGCCGAAAACAAATGGCGATACGAAGAGAAGAACGCCGAACAACATGGTGGCATAGTCCTGCCACCGCCTCCAAGCAGTCATGGCTGCTTACCTCCAAGGGGTACGCCTCGGAAACTTTCTGGCCGGCGCCGGGCGCTCCCCAATGGGCTCGACTCGGTCATCTCCCACCCTTCAGAAATGCGATGGCTCGATGGGACGAAAGCCATCGACGGAATCACCGGATTGCACCTGCCGCGGCAGGCATTGCACCACGCTCTGCTCGGGTTCGCATAACCAGAACCGGGGCTCGTGAGTGTGCCGTCAGGTACGCGGCGGTTGAGCCGAGGAAAAGATTGTGGAGCGAGCTGTGGCGGTTGCTGCCCACCACGACCAGGTCGGCACCAACCTCGTCAGCGACGTGCACGATCTCTTCACCAGGGCTGCCCACGCGAACCACGAACGTCCACGAGACGCCGCTGCTGCCGACGATTCGGAGCACGTCCTGCCTGACCTCGGCCTCCTGCTCATCCAGCGTCTTGAGCAAGGAAGCGTCGATGACGCCCGGGGCCATCAGCGCTGTCCCCGGGAAGTGCCGAACGTAGACGACCACGACGTGGGCTCCGATTCGAAGGGCCAGGTCGGCCACGTGTTCAAGGCCTTCGGTGCTGGCGGGTGTGCCGTCCGCGGCCACCACAATTTGCTTGATCCAGGTCGGTCTGTCGCCGCGTCCCGCCGTTTGCACAACATCCATCTGGCGACCTCCTAACGTTTCAGTACACTTAAAACAACCTGGATGGAACGCCCTCGTATTCCTCCGCAGCCAGACTTCTTAGTCCAGCTGCGCCGGACGCAGCACGCGGTCCGCACCCGGCTCGATTCCGACCTCGAGGCGACCGGCTTGACCACGCCTCAATACACGGTCCTGGCCGCAGTCGAGCGCGCGGGAGAGCTGTCCGCATCAGACCTGGCGCGCGAGTTCGGGATGAGTGCGCAGACCGTGAACGTGCTGGTGAAGAGCCTCG
>VBKD01000174.1 GCA_005888075.1 Chloroflexota bacterium | reverse complement strand
CGGCACCAGCGCCGCGGTCGCCGGCCTGGTGGTCGCGACTTATGGGGTCGCGGTGCTGGTCGGGACCAAGATCGTCAAGCGGATCACCTCGCGGGTGCCCGCCTGGCTACCGATCTGCATCGGAGGCGCGATGGCCATCGGTGGCTACCTTGTGGCGACGATCGACCAGCACCTGGTGGCGATCCTTCTCGCCAGCGTGCTGATCGGCGGCTGCTACTCGTTCATGCACTCGACGCTGCAGGCGTGGGCGACGGATATCGCGCCGGAGGTGCGGGGCACGGCCGCCGCCCTCTTCGTCACGGGAGCGTTCACCGGTGGCGCGATCGGGAGCGGGCTTGGCGCCTACCTGGTGCAAGGCAGTCTGTACCGCGAGCTGTTTTTCGCCGCAACCGTGATCAGCGTGCCGGTGGTCGTGATCGCCGCCTTGGCCCGGTCGCGGTACCACGGCACGGCAGCCTTGCCGACCGAGATCAGCACGGCGCAAAGCGCCTAGGTGAAATTCCTGGACACATGTGGCCGTGAGCGCTAAGTAGCGACAGTGAAAGGGGCGGGGCGGTGACGCCTGGAGGGCGGGACGATGGTTTCAGGCCATTGATACGCACTCTTGGCGCCAAAGAGGCGGAATTCCACAGCTGAAGCGCATCTTTGGTGCCGAACAGGCGGAATCCCGATTGCGTCAACTCAGCTTGGAATTTCACGGTTGCGCGGCAGGAGCGCCACCCTCCCCCCGCAGGGGGGAGGGGCTAGCCGATTGCTCGATTAGGGGCTAATCTGCTTGTTCGTGCTGCGAAAACGAGTTGCGATTGTTGGGGCGGCCTTCTTTGTGGCGGCGGCTTGCGGCGGATCGACCCCCTCGACCACGACCGGCTCGACGATCGTCCTCGGCGCCCCCCTGGGGCTAACCGGCGCTTTGACCAAGGAATCCACGCTGACCAAGCAGGGTTACGACCTGTGGCTGGACTGGATCAACAAGCAGGGCGGCATCAACGTCGACGGGACCAAGCATCCGGTCTCCATCAAGTACTACGACGACACGAGCAACGCCAACCAGTCGGCGGTGCTAATGCAAAAGCTCATCACCGAAGACAAGGCGAACTTCCTTCTCGGGCCATACGGCAGCGGCGCGACCGCGACCGACGCCGCCGTCGCCGAGCAAAACCAGATCCCGATGGTCGAGGCCAACGGCGCCGCGCAGTCGATCTTCAACCAGGGCTACAAGTACACGTTTGGAGTGCTCAGCCCCGCCAACAAGTACCTCCAGGGCGTGATCGACATGGCGGCCACGCTGAATCCGAAGCCGGCCACCGTCTTCATGCTGAGCGCCGATGACAACTTCAGCCTCGAGGTTGCGGACGCGATCGTCAGCTACGCGCCCACCAAGGGGATGACGGTGTTTCCCGTCAAGAAGTACAAGAACGGCGCCACCAACCTCTCGGCCGAGGTGCAGGCGGCAAAAGCGGCCAACCCTGACATCGTGCTCAACTCGGGCCACCTGCAGGAGGCGATAGCCATCAACAAAGCGGCCAAAGAACAGAAGTTGAACGCCAAGATCTTCGCCTACTCAGTCGGCCCTTCCACTCCCGATTTCATCAGCGCACTCGGCAAGGACGCCGACTACGTCTATGACGGCTCTCAGTGGACGCCTCAGGTCAAGTACAAGGCGGACTTCTACCTGACAGTTCAGCAATACGTCGACGCTTACAAGCAGAAGTTCCCCGGGGTCGGCGATCCCGACTATCACGTCGCGGAGTCCACGGCCGCATGCCTCGCCCTTCAGCGCGCGATCGAAAACGCCAAGTCGCTCGATCCGAAGAAGGTTCGGGACGCGCTGGCGGCGCTCGACGTGACTGTTTTCTTCGGCCGGATCAAGTTCGACAACCGCGGGATCAACCTCACCAAGCCGATGGTTGTCGAGCAGATCCAGACGGGGACGCATCACACGGTGTTCCCGCCGGACGTGGCGGACGCCAAGCCGATGTTCCCCACTCCCAGCTGGGACCAGCGCTGAAACTGCTCACCCCTTAAAGCGTTGGCGGAGTTCGTCCAGCTAGTGATCATCGGCCTGCTGGCCGGAGGGGTATACGTCGCGGTCGGTGTGGGGTTCGGGCTCGTGTGGGGCGTCCTCAACATCGTCAACCTCGCTCACGGCGCGCTTGTGATCATCGGCGCCTACGTCACGTGGCAGCTGTTCACCGCGTTCGGCCTCGATCCCTTTCTGACTTTGCCCATCAACGCGGTGGCCCTTTTTGTGTTCGGCTATGCGCTCCAGCGAGGCGTGATCAACCGCATCATCAGAGCGCCTCTCCTGTTCACGTTCCTGCTCACGTTCGGCATCAATCTGATCGCGGTCAACGTGCTTCTGCTCATCTTCAAGTCAGACTTTCGTTCGGTCACGCCCTCCTATTCCGGGCAAGGGTTGGAGCTCGGCACCATCGTCATTCCTTACATCCGCCTCGCATCGCTTGGCATAGCCATGCTGTTGGCGGGCGGGTTGGCCTTCGTGCTGAACCGCCTGCGAACCGGGCTTGCCATCCAGGCGGTGGCCGCCGATCGCGAGGCGGCGCAGCTCGTTGGCATTGACCTGCGCCACATCTACGCAGTCACGTTCGGCCTCGGCGCGGTGTGCGCGGGCGTCGCGGGTGGGCTCATCGGCATGATCCAGGCGATCACGCCGACGGCCGGCGAGCCGTACACGTTGCAGGCGTTCGTGGTCGTGATCCTCGGCGGGCTGGGACGGGTCAGCGCCACCGTGGTCGGTGGCCTGGCGTTCGGCCTGATCGAGGCCTTCGCCCAGTCGATCCCAGGCTCGGGCTCCGTCTTTGCCAACGCGATCGCATTTGGCGTGCTGGTGCTGGTGCTGGTCACAAGGCCTCAAGGCCTGCTGGGCCGGCTCCGATGATTCGGGACGCCAACCCCGATCGGCGCTGGCGGCGCATCTTCTTTGGGGTGGCCCTGGCGGTTGCCGCGTACGCGGTGGTCGCGCCGCTCACCTCGCTGGACGCCGCGCAAGCTCTCAACATCCCGCTGCTCACCGATCGCCTATGGTTCCGCATCGCAACGATCACGGCGATGTTCATCGTCATGGCGACGGCTTGGAACATCATCGGCGGGCTCACCGGTTACGCCGCATTTGGGAACGTGGCGTTTTTCGGCATCGGCGCCTACACGACGGGAATGCTGATCGCCAAGGCCAGGTGGCCTTTCCTGGTGGCGCTGCCCCTCGCGCCGGTGGCCGCCGCCGTCTTCGCGGCGCTGGTCGGGCTGCCCCTGCTTCGCCTGCGCGGCCACTATTTCGCCGTCGCAAGCCTCGGAGTCGGCGTCGCGGTCGGCGAGCTCGTACAGAACATCGATTACCACGGCCAGCCTGTGTTCGGCGGAGCCACGGGGCTTTTCCTGCCGATCTTCTCGGTGCCGAACCGCGGCCTCTTCTTCTTCTATCTGATGTTGGGCGCGGCCGCTGCGTCCATCGCGGTTACCTGGTGGGTGATGCGCTCCCGGTTCGGTTACGGCCTCATCGCGATTCGAGAGAACGAGGATGCGGCCGAGGTGATTGGGGTGAACACCACCGCGTACAAGGTGGCGGCATACGCGCTTGCGGCCGCTCTGACCGGGCTCGCGGGCGGCATCTTCTCGCAGTGGAACGTCTTCATCAACCAGGAGAACTCGTTTCCGATCGAATACAACGTCCAGATGATCCTGATGGCGCTGGTCGGCGGCACCGGCACGGTCTTCGGCCCGGCGGCGGGCGCCGTCCTGCTGCAGCTTCTCATCCAGTTCCTGGCCGGCAGCTTGCCGATCACGCTTGATCTGCCGTTCTTGCCATCCGACGCGCGGGCGGTGTTCGCACAGATCGTCCTCGGCCTGCTGTTGATGCTGGTCGTGATCTTCGCTCCGCGAGGCATCATCGACTTCTTCGGCGGACGCAGCCGCCTGAGCCTCGCGTATCTTCGACGCTCACTTCGTGAGACGTCGATCTGACCTCGGTGGAGGCGGCACTTCTCGAGCTGAAGGGCGTGACCAAACGCTTCGGCGGCGTGGCGGCGCTCAATGGCGTCGACATCTCTGTGACCAGGGGCGAGATCCTCGGCATGATCGGTCCCAACGGAGCCGGCAAGACCACGCTCCTCAACTGCATCAGCGGCGTCTACAAGCCGGACGCAGGCGAGATCCGCTGGCAGGGGATGCCAATCCAGGGGATGCGGCCGCACCGGGTGGCAAAGCTGGGCATCGGCCGCACGTTTCAGATCGTCAAGCCCTTCGGGTCGATGACCGTGCGCGAGAACGCCGCGGTCGGCGCTCTTTTCGGGAGCGCTGAGACGAGCCTGTCGGTCAAGCAGAGCTTCGAGCAAGCGGACAGAGTGCTCGACCTCGTCGGCCTACGGTCCAAAGCCGGCAGCCTGGTGACGGCTCTCACGATCCCCGACCGTAAGCGTTTGGAGGTTGCCCGGGCGGTCGCGACCCAACCCAAGCTCTTGCTCCTGGACGAGGTCATGGCGGGACTGAACTCGGTCGAGGTCGACGAGGCACTGGAGATGGTTCGCGCGGTGCATGCGACCGGAGTGACCGTCGTACTGATCGAGCACGTCATGCGGGTGATCGTCGGCGTCTGCACTCGCGCAGTGGTCCTGGACTTCGGGCATGTGCTGGCGGAGGGAGAGCCGCGTGTGGTTTTGCGTGACGAGCGCGTGATCCAGGCCTACCTCGGCGAGCGGTATGCGAAACGGCTGAACGCGGACCGCGGGCCGGATGGTGAGTAGCTGATCGCCAAGACCGAGCCGCTGCTTCGGGTCACGGGCCTCACCGCCGGGTTCGCCGCCGGCCCTGTCCTCTTCGGCATCGATATTGACGTCGGCCAGGGCGAGCTGGTCGCCCTGGTCGGTGCCAATGGAGCCGGTAAGTCAACGGTTCTCGGCACCTTGAGCGGTCTGGTCAGGGCCACCTCGGGCGCCGTCGCCATCTCCGGCCGCGACATGACGAATGCACGACCGGAGGCCATCGTTCAGGCGGGCATCGCACACGTGCCGCAAGGCCGGCGCCTGTTCGCGACGATTTCCGTCGCGAAGAATCTGCGGCTCGGCGCCTACCTCCGTCGCGACCAGGACGTCGAAGCGGACCTGGTGCGCATGCTCGATCTCTTCCCCGAGCTCAAGGACAAGCTCGCACGCGAGGCGGGAACGCTCTCGGGCGGAGAGCAGCAGATGGTCGCGATCGGTCGCGGGTTGATGGCCCGGCCGAAGCTGCTCATGGTCGACGAGCTGTCGTTGGGCCTCGCGCCGAAGGTGGTCGACCGCCTGATCGACGTCATGAAGGAGATCAACACGGCAGGGACGGCGCTGATGCTGGTCGAGCAGGACGTCCTCGTCGCGCTCGACGTGGCGGAGCGGGCATACGTGCTCGAGGCCGGACGGATTGCGATGACCGGCAAGGCGGCCGACCTGAAAGACGACCCGGGGATCAGGAAAGCCTACCTGGGGCTCTAGGTGCCGCGCCTCTAGTTCACGAGCTCCAATTCGTGCGCCGTGGCGACCGATTCGATCTTGGAGTGTGCGCCAAGCTTGGAATCGATCGAGCGAATGTGGGTGCGAACCGTCGTATAGCTGATGCCGAGCTGCTTGGCGATCTGGCGGCTGGCCATGCCTTCAGACATGAGCTGAAGCACCTCTAGCTCTCGCGGGGACAGCTTGTCGCGCTTGACTTCACGGTCGCGCGTCCGGCGCAGCACTCCGGAGATCGCTTGCGGTGTGATGAATGAGCCCCCCTGGGCAACCTTGTAGACGGTTGCGATCAGCTCCGAAGCGGCCCTGGACTTGTGGACGAAGGCGCTTGCACCGGACTCCACAGCGGCGAGCAGCGCCCCGTCGCCGTCATCGCGGGTGAGAAATATGAAGCGGGCGCGAGGATGGACTTTCTTGATCGCCGCGGCCGCCTCGTCTCCAAAGCCGTCGTCCAGGTGGAAATCGACGATCACCACGTCCGGCGAAACACCCGGCGGCAGCGTGGCCGCCTCCCTGACAGACGCCGCGTAGCCGACGACATGTAGGTCGGGCTGTGCGTCGAGCAACATGCCGAGACTCTCGGAGACAAGCTGATGGTTCTCCACGATCAACACACGCACGGGCGTGCCGGCCACGCGGGCGTTGCCATTCGTCGCGCCGAGTCGGGGGCGAACCTTCAGGACAACTCGGCGCGCCTGTTTTGGTAGCGCGTCTCCAGCTGTTGAATGACCGCCGCCACCTGCGGACGCTCCTCATCGCGGGCTCGATGAAGCCGCTCCCTGAAGGTGCCAAGCCAGCCACAGATCTCGTCCAGGGAGTCGATGTGAGGCACGTAAACCTCGACCCCGGGCAGAGGGGCCAACCGCTCCCTTGGCGGTTTGGCCCCTCGCGTGGCCGGCCCCCGGTCCGCCCGCATCCTTCCTGGCGCAGTCAATTCGTCACTGGTATAGCCCGCGCTGCGTAACATTCCCGGTCAAAAATTTGCTCGCCATCGTCAAAATCGGGCCCATATCCCCATAAACCGCGTTGTAGAGTCAGCGGTGGGGAAAAGGGCGATGGCAGCAATTCGCCGCCAATTCGTTGAATTGCCCGGCGAGGATCTGGGAACGCCAGAGCTCGCCGAGGTCGCGAGCTGGATCTCGATCTACGAGGAGCTCGCGGCGGTGCTGCGTGCCGTGCTGGCTCGAGCCAACGGGCACCCAGTCGAAGAGCTTCGCCAGAATCTGGCGTGGGTCGAGGATCGGCTGGACACCTGGCGCGACCGTCATACCGAGCTCGCGGGCGTCGTCCTCGACCGGAACGATCACACGCTGAGCTTTGCCGGCCATTCGATCCGGCTCACACGTCGCGAAGCGGACCTGCTCGACTTCATGCTCCGGCACCCAAAGCGTCCCTTTACGACCAAACAGCTGGCCACGCTCGCCTGGCAGAACTCACGGCTGTCGGACGCTCAGGTCCGGACGTACGTGATGCGGCTGAGAAGGCGGTTGGGCGAACTCGGACTCGAGGTCATGCTCGTTGTGGTGAGGAATCGGGGTTACGCGGCAAGCCTGCCGGCGACGGTGAAAGGATGATGGCCATGGCACTGATGGAGTCGGTCTCGGAGGCGATCGTTACTTCGCGACTCCTGGTGCTGCAGTCGAAGCGCCTGCTTCTGGCATCCACGGAGCGCCGCCTCCTTGACGGTGGGCCTCTGCGGCCGCAGGCTCACGACGAGCGCCTGCGGGAACAGGCGGAGCGGTTTCGCGCTCAAACGGAGACCGCCCAGGCCGCGTATCGCGGCGCGCTGCTCAAGTTTGGCTCGCCCGAGGCGCCCGACTTCTGGGTGATCACCTACACGAGGCTGATCGAGATGGGCACTGCCCTGGTGGCAAAGCTTCGAGCTGCCTCGCCCGAGCTGCCGCCGACGGAACGCCTCGAGGTGGCCACCGACGTGGAGGCTCTTGAGGATGCCATTCAGCGCTGGCGCAACCAGGTGCGCGCGTCGATGGCCGGCGCGAGCGCCTAAGAGGTCGTGGCGCTCTCGGGTTCGGCGGCCAGCTCTTCCATCACAAGGACGACGCCGCCGGGTCCGCTTCCGTCCGAAATGGCGTAGGCGGCGACCCGGCAGCGAATCGGCGTTCCGCGTCTCGTGACCGCCTCGACAACCGATTCATCCTGTCCTTGCTTCGCCAGCAGAACGCCCCGGATCATGCCCCCGACTTCTTTGGCGGGCAGTCCGATGCCGAGATCGAGGAAGGATCGGCCGACGACCTCATCCGAGCGCAGTCCCCACAAGTCCGCGGCCTTTTCATTCCAGACCCGCACGTTCAGCTCGGGATCGAGGACAACCGCGCCGAGGGGCATATTGCCCGTGATGGCCAGTAGGAATGTGTTCAGCCGATCCACCTCGTCAGTTCGCTGCTGCAGGTCGAGGTTGATGCTTTGCAGCTCCACGTTGGTGGATTCGAGCTCCTCATTCATTGTTTCGAGCTCCTCGTTGCTCGACTGCAGCTCCTCGTTGGTCGTCTCGAGCTCTTCGACCGTGGACTGCAGCTCCTCGTTGGTGGTCTCCAACTCTTCATTGCTCGACTGCAGCTCTTCGTAGGCCGTGTCCAGCTCCTGCCTCGATCTATCCAGCTCAGTGCGCAGCTGCATGACCTGGGTCACATCGACGAAGCTGACGCCGACACCGGCTACCACCCCATCGGCGTCGAGGAGCGGGACAAAAGCGACATCGAGGTACTGGACGCTCTCATCCTCCGCTTGGTGGGGCACACCCTGCAGGGTGACCGTGCTGCGGTCGCGGTAGACCTTGTCCAACGGGGATCGAAGGTCGACTGGCTTGTACGACATCTCGAGGTCCTTGAGAAGCCGGCCGACGGCCTTGGCGTCGATGCCGAGGGCGCGACGGGCCTGCTGATTTGCCAACACCAGGCGGCCCGCCGAGTCGACGACGATCTGGGCGTATGGCGCCAGCTCCGCGGCCATATCGTCAAGGCGCGCCTCGCGCGCGACAGGGGCCGCTGCTTCCTTTTTGCCTGACTGATTCAGCAGAAGCCTCCGTTCGCGGATCGGCGGCCTCGGCACCTTGTGGAAAATGCGCTGTTTGACGTCAACAGGTACGAACACCGAGGTGTGCGTCAGCAGCATCTCGGCGCGTCCGAGGAACAGATAGCCTTCGTCGTTCAACGCATAGTGGAACCTGGCGAGGATTCGTCCCTGCGCCTCAGCCGTGAAGTACATGAGCGTGTTGCGACAGATCAGGAGATCGAGACGTGAGATCGGCGCGTCCTGCATCAGGTCATGCTTGCCGAAGATCACGGCCCGCCTCAGCGCCGCGCGAAAAGCGAATCGCCCGCCCTGCGGCTCGAAATATCGCGCCCGCGTCTCATCGTCGAGCGACTTGAGCTCTTTGGCTGAATAGCCGGCACGGGCTTTGTTCAAAGCCGCTTCGTCGATATCGGTCGCGTAGATCTTGACTCGCCGGAGGAAACTCTCGGGGCCCAGCGCCTGACAGAGAAGGATGGCCGCCGAGTAAGCCTCCTCACCCGATGCGGTCCCGGTGCTCCAGATCCTGATGTCGCCCTTCCCAGCGAGGAGCTTCGGAACCACATTGGCGGCGACGTAGTCCCAGGCCGGCCTGTCCCGGAAAAAGTCGGTGACGTTGATCAGGATCTTGTCGAACAGGATTCCGAACTCTTCGGGGTGCACCTGAAGATAGTCGAGGTAGGAGGTGAAATTCTCCAGCCCGAGCTCGCCGGAGCGCCGGCTGACGCGCCTCGCCAGGCTGTTCCGCTTGTATCCGGTGAAGTCAAATCCGCGCGTATCTCGAAGGTATTCGAGGAGCGTTTCGAACTCTTTGTCGTCGGCCGCGATCAATCAGGGACCTCGCCGGCCAGGAGCATCTGCAGCGCGGCTGGTATCTCATCGAGCGAAAGCACGAAGTCAACCGCACCGCTTTTGATCGCGGCCGAGGGCATGGAGAAAAACTCGGAGCTCGACTCGTCCTGCGCGATCACCGTGCCAGACCGCTCTTTGATCGCGGTCACCCCCATCGAGCCGTCCTTGCCGGCCCCTGTCAGAACCACGGCGATCGCGCGCTCGCCGTAGGCGGCCGCCACCGACTCGAAGAGTAGGTCCGCCGACGGCCTGACGAAGTTCACGAGCTCAGTCTGGGTCAGACTCGCGGTACCGTCGCGGTTGACCAGGAGATGGCGGTCAGGCGGCGCGAGATAAACGTGGCCGCGCTCCAGCTCCATGCCATCCATGGCCAGGACCACCGGCAGCTTGGAGTGCCTGCCGATTACCTGCGGCATGAGGCTGCGGTGTCGAGGGTCGAGGTGCTGCACGACCACCATGATCGCGCCGAACGTAGCCGGCAGGTGGCCGAGGACGTTGGTCAAAGCCACGACGCCGCCCGCCGACGCGGCGATCGCCACTATCTCAAAGGGCGGATGGCGACGAAACCGCTGGGATAAGTGGTCAGTTGGCGCCGCCACCTCGCCCGCCCGCAAGCTCGGCCGAACGAATGTGCCAGTAATCCCTTCTCTGCTGGAAGCGCGAGATCTGCGTCTCGAGCAGCAGGATGTCGGTGTCCATGATCGCGCGAGCCACGTCGGGGTCAGAGGCCTCGGCCCGACGCCTGATCAGCGTCATCAGCTCGCGTTTGAATTCCAGGAGCTTGTCGTAGTTGGTCGCCCAGCGCCGGGCATGCTCGAGGCTCGTGGTGGCTGGGTTCTCCCCATTTAGCCGGTAGCCCGGATCCCGGAGGCGCCGAAGGAAACCCGTCGATGTTCCTCGTTCTTGCATGGCAACTCCTAGAGGTTTTTGTTCAAGGCCATCGTAGGCGCAATCAAGGCACTTGAACGAGAACGCCTCCCGTACGGACGGTACCGTGCAAATCGAACGATGCTTTTTGCGGGAGGATGGGTAGGCTTCATGGGTGCTTTCCGGCCTGGACCATCTAGAAGCTCGCGAGGAGTTCGACGCCGCGCGGCGGCGTGCGTTCTGGCGCATGGTCTTCCGGGTCCCCGGCCGCTATCGCTCGCTGCGCCTGCCGTCCGTCGACCGGGTTATGCGGGCGGCGCGGTTCCAAGCCAAGGCGTCGCGCGGCGTGCAGGAGATCCTGCTCGACAAGATCGTCGGCACCGCGTCGCCCGCCAAGCGCGGCGACTTCGACTCGGCGTTTCTGCCCCTGCACCGGCGCCAGCGCGAGCGCTGGTCGCGGCTTTTCGCCTTCATGGCCACGGGCGCCGGCGACGTGCCTCCGATCGAGGTGTACCAGCTCGAGGACCGTTACTTCGTGAGCGACGGCCACCACCGCGTGTCGATCGCACGCGCGCTCGACAGGGACCGGATCGAAGCCAGGGTGATCGAGGTCAGGACGCGGGCGCCTCTCGGGCGTGACCTCAGCCGCTCGGCCCTCGCCAGGACGGCGGAGTACGCCCTGTTCCTCGAGCGCAGCGGCCTCGACAGTGTCCGGCCGGAGTCCAGGAAGGCGATGGCCGGTCTCGGCCGCTACGACGAGCTCTATTCCCACATCGTGGGCCACAAATACTTTCTGAGCCTCGAACAGCATCGTGATGTCAGTCTCGACGCGGCGGCGGCAAGCTGGTACGACAACGTATTCACCCCGGTGGAGCACCTCGTCAGCCGCCACGGCCTGATCGAGCGGATGCGCCGGAAATCGACCCGGGTCGACGCGTACCTCGCCGTGACACAGCACTGGCTCGAGCGGAACAGCACCAGCCCCCACGTGGCCGTTCACTCATTGCTGCAGGTTCTGCGACCTGGCCGAGAACTCGCCACCGCCTGATCCTGGCCGGAGGACGATAGGCGCGGTGACCTTACGATTGCCCTATGCCGTCTAGCGGGCGATCCCGATGATCCAGCTTCGCAACGCGACGAGCAGCCAGTAGTGAAGCGGCCGCCGCGAACGATGTGTCTCGCTCGTACGGCGCCGGTAATCGACTTCTCTTTCCAGCTCCTGCTGTCGCGACTTGGCCATCAGCTCTCGCTCGTACCAGCTCATCTGTGCCTCCTGAATCGTTCGGTAAGTACCGAACGATTTATACTGTAGATACCGAATGCCTATTCCGTCAAGCCCCCAGCGAGTCAGGGGGGTCCCCGTTGCAAGGCAGCTGCCAGTCGAGGCCGATTGGGGTCTCGCGTACGAGGTCCTGATCGCCCTTGGGCTTTTCCTCGGAGACGAGGCCCCGGGCAGCTACGAAGTGGGCGAGGAGTGGATCAAGTCGATGCGGCGCAAGGCCTCCCCTGAGCTGCGCGACAAGGCGCGATGGCTCGTCGGCAGGGAGGGTTATGCCTTCGTAGGGCTGGCCGGCCTCGCGCGGGAGTCCGGCGGCAAGAGCGTCGCCTCGCTGGTGGCGCGGCTCCGCCGCGACACCAAGGGAGAAGCGAAGCGATCAGTTCTCCACGCCGAACCTCAGGTGAGCGAAGCGCTCCTTCGAGGTGACGCCGGCGCGAGGCGTGAGTTTCTAAAGCAGGTGCATAAAGGCTCGCGCGAGGCAGCCGAGAGAGCGCTCGACGCCGATCCGCAAGCTCTGGCCGACGACGTGGCGAATGTCATCGAGCGCTTCGACCGTGAGATCTTCAGCGAGGTCGGGCCGCCGCTCGAAGCGGAGCTAAAGGCCTCGGCGCAGGCCGCTGCCCGACTGTCGAAACAGATGCCGGCCGACCGCTTGATCGTGCGTGTGACCCGAGGGGTGGAGTACCGGCCAGAACCCTGGATCAAGTCCATTCTCTTGATCCCCACTGTCCTCAACCGGCCCTGGGTTGACATCTCGGAACACGAGGGTTCGAAGTACTTCTTCTTCCCCGCCAGCGCCGAGGTCGCCCCCGACGCCGAGCTCGTACAGGTTTACAAGGCGCTCGGCGATGAGACCAGGCTGCGCATCCTGCGACAGCTGTCGAACGGCGAGTCGAGCCTCAGCGATATCGCGGAACAGCTAAGCCTTGCCAAATCGACAATTCACCAGCACATGGTCGTCCTCCGCCAGGCCGGCCTGACACGCTCGGTCGTGGGGGCCGGCGCCAAAGGCTACGTCTTGAACGACCGCCCGGACCTCAATTCACTGCTGGATGCCTACCTGAAAGCCTGATCCAACCCGCTCAGAGGGAGTGGGAGTCTTGTCCTAGTTCATTTCCGTCCGGCGGGAGTTAGGCTTGCCCCGACCGCCGGGACACGGAGCGTGCCAGAGAGAGGTGGCGTCTGGCGCGCCGCGCCGATGGGTTCGTGACCTTTTGCTAGGAGAGGAACTCGTATGCATCGATCCAAACATGTGCTCATCGCAGGCGCTCTGGCGCTGGCAGGCTCGCTGTTCCTGGCCACTGGAAGCGCCTTCGCGGCAGGCCCGTCATGGGAAGTCAGTCCGGTTATATGGAACTTGAAGAATCCGCGAGGGATAACGTTCGACGGAAGCGGAGCGATGTACGTGGCGGAAGCCGGCTTGCCTGGCGCCGATTTCGCAGGGCTGACGACCACCGGAGCGGTTGACAAGTACAAGCTTGCGGAGGACACCTGGTCCAGATCTTGGTCCAAGGGCTTCAACTCCGCCTACACGCACGCGCACGGCGCGCCCGAAACGATCGGTCCCTCGGGCATGAGCGCACGAGGCAGCCAGGTCTTGATGATCATGGGCCTCAACCACCACGAGGTCCCGGCGCCGCAGATCGGACACCTCTACCAGCTGAACCCGGCCAACGGCGCCGCGACTGATCGCAGCGATGTCGGGGACCAGCAATGGGAGTGGACCAATGCACACAAGAACCTCGCCCCGAACGATTTCCCGGACTCGAACCCTTACGGCGTGCTGGTGGCGCGGGGTGACAAGAACTCGAGCGTCGTCATCGTCGTCGACGCCGGCGCCAACACCGTGAGCTGGGTCGGGGCGGATGGGACGAACCATCTGATCGCGTACATTCCGAACCCGACGCCGGTCGCCGGCTTGCCGAGCGCCGACGCCACGCCAACGTGCGCCGCGCAGGGTCCAGACGGAGCCCTGTATGTCGGAACACTGGACTTGCTGCGCAACTTCACCGATCCCAACCAGGGTTGGTCCAAGGTGTACCGCATCAGTCTCGATGGCAACGCAGGAGTCTTCGAAGCGGCCAAGGTTTGGTCCACCGGTTTGACGACCATCACCTCATGCGCGTTCGATCGCTCCGGCAACTTCTGGGCGACCGAGATGTTCAATTCCAACGCGGCAGGGCCTCCCGGCGATGTCGTGCGCATTCGTCACAACGATCCGAAGCACCCACAGCACATCGGCGGAGGACAGATTCCATTTCCCGCCGGAATCGCACAGGGTCGCGACGGAGCCATCTACGTGACGGTGAACGGCGCCTTCTCCACAACCGCGAACGGAATGGTCTTGCGTCTGTCACGCGAGGATTGATCTGATCGACCGGCCGCCGCTTGGCGCGGCGGCCGGCTCCCGGGAGTACCAAGGTTGGTTACGTGGTTGGATGCGGGCCGCCGCGGGTGTTCGGCGGCGGCCCATTAACCGCTGGCCGTCAGGCCACTGATTTCTCCTGCTTCTGCCCCTCGGCGCGCACCTCGATTCGCTGCGGCCTCGGTTTTGGAGTGCGCGGCACCTCAACCGTCAGCACCCCCTTGTCGAATGTGGCTTTGATGTTCTCCGCCCGCGCATCCTGGGGGAGCATGATCTGGCGCTGGAAGTTTCCATACGCCATCTCACGCCTGAGGTAGTTGTCTTCCTGCTCCGTCTTCTCCTCGGAGTGTTTCGTATTGATCGAGAGCGTGTTGCCGGTGACGGTTACCTCCACGTCTTCCGGCTTGAACCCAGGAACAGGTGCCTTGATGAGGTAGCTGTTGTCCGTTTCCGCCACGTCGATCGGAAGGCGAAACGTCGGCATCAGGCCGGCTGAACCTGTATCCGACAGCTCATCGAACAGCCGATCCATCCTGGCCTGCAGACTGGTCAGCTCACCAAACGGACTCCAACGATCGATCGCCATACCATGCCTCCTAGCTGTTCAAATGGCCGCCGGCAACGCTCGGTTCATCGATCCAGGCGCCCGAGCAGGTCCGCGTATTGCTTGAGGTGGCGGTCGTTGAGAAAGTTCTCTCGCACATGTTCCTCGGCGGCCGCCCCCATCTGATTGGCGCGGTCCGCGTCAATCAGGAGATGTGAGACCGCCGCACCAAACTCTTGAAGGTCGGTCGGATCGTTGAGCAGCAGGCCGGTCTTGTCTTGCTCGACCTGGTCCTGGATCCCTCCGATCCTGCTGGCGACCACAGGGCGCCCTTTCCACATGGCCTCCGAGACGGTCAGCCCGAACCCTTCGGCGAGGCTCTTCTGGACCACGACCTCAGCGCGCCTCTGGAGTGCGTTGACGATCACCGCGTTTTCTTCGGCATCCTGCATTGGCAGACACACGAGGTGCACCCGCTCGCGTTCCGATTCAGGCAGCGCTCTCCAGGCCTGCGTTACCTCATCGAGCACCACAGCGCCTTCGGGATCATCCGCGACCGCCCCGACCTCGGGCCCGGCGAGCACCAGGTGAGCTCCGTGTTCACGCGCCACGTGGTTGACGAATCCGTTCAGAACGCCGAGTGGATCCTTCAGCCGGTCCCACCGCGAGACCTGCACCACCAGTCGCTCGTATGGGCGCGGCGTCGCTACCTCGAGGATCTCGGCACGCCGTTCCACCAGCCCGATGGTGCCGGTGGGGCGAACGTAGTAAGGCGTTGCGGCCGCATACCCGTTCAGCAGACCCGCCTGGATCAGAATGGCCGCAATCCTGGCTTGAGTGAGCACGTTGTTCTTGGGCGTGAACGGGTCGATTGACGGCGGAATGATCGCGATCTTCGCCGGATCGAGAGCCTTCCATGCAAAGGTGGAGCGGGAGAACACATACACGTCCGCGTCCTGAAGGTAGGGGCCCAGGAATTCCCAGGCCTTGAGCGCCCACTCGTTTGGCGAATCAATGCCTACATGGCATCGCCAGACCACTCTGGCTCCGGCCTCCTTCAGCTCTGGTGCGAGGCCGGCGGTCTGAGGATCGTGCAGCAGGACGATGTCGCCCGGGCGAACCATGCCTTTGAGCTCACGGCCAGAGTCCAGCAGTGACTGCTCGTAAGCGTCGTGTTCCCTATCGCCCAGCTCTCCCCCGTCCCCCGGGAAGCCCTGGATCTGGTTGTGGATCCGCTTGGTGACTCTGAAGAATTCAGGGTTCCCCTGGATCACCAACCAGCGGATGTCGATGCCTGCGCCACGCGCGTACGCGATCAGGGACTGGAGCATCTCGGCGACGCCCCCGCCTCGTGAGGTCGAGTTCACGTTCCAGACCACCCTCTGCCCAAGTCTCGACCTCGCTCCCACGAGGGCCGCGACCAGATCCCGAAACGCGGATGGACTCAAGACTTGTTTGAACAGGCCGGGCGAGACGGCCGTGACCGGCACCTCAACCAGATGCGGGTGATAGACGGCGACACCGACCGGCCAGCCTTCGCTGAAAGGCAGCCCGCGAGGCTCCATCACGTCGGAACCATCCGACCCGTTACCGAAGCATTCATCGATGGTTTCCGTGTGCCAATTGCTCGGCGTAGGCCTCGATTCGGTTTTCCATGACGTCGATCCGCCGCCTTGGCAATCCGCTTTGGAGCCTTTGTTGTAGAAACTTGAGCAGTTCCTCGCGCACCTCGCAGCGCAAGTCCCACGCCGTTCCCGCGTCCCGCGCCGTCATAAGAGCGCGAAGCTCGACCGCGTCTTTGCCGATGTCCGTGACCTGCAGGTTCCAACTTCGTCGATCCCACAGCTGAGACCGTTCCAGGATCATCCGAAGTTGGTCGCGGACCGTCTCAACCGGAATGGTGAAGTCGACAGCTACATTGACCGCCGCCACCAAGTGAGCCGAGTGCCGTGTCCAGTTCTGGAATGGACGGTCGAGAAAGTACGTGACTGGAAGCACCAAGGATCGTTCATCCCACGTGTGCACCACGATGTAGTTCAGCGTTATCTCGTCCACCCGTCCCCACTCGCCTTCGACCACAACCACGTCGTCGATTCGCACTGGTTCGGCAAAAGAGATCTGCAGTCCCGCGATCAGATTGGACAGGGTCGGCCGGGCGGCGATCCCGATGATCACAGCGGCAATTCCTGCCGAGGCGAGCAGGCTGGCCCCAAGCGACCGCACGCTGTCGAAGGTTGTCAGACTGGCAGCGAGCGCCAGCACGCTGGCGACGACAACAGTTATGCGGCGCGACACGTTGACGCGGGTACGCACGCGTCGCGCCCTGAAGTTGTCCTGGACGTCGATTCGAAACCGCGCTACGGCTACATCTTCAAGAGCGAAGGAAAGGGCGACGATCGCCCATGCCGTGGCTCCGATAATCACCAGGGTGATTACGTGCTGCACGATGCCGTACATCGGTGGAGGAATGTTCGAGATGGGAAGGACCAGCTCGCACGCAGCGGACGGCAGCAGAACACGCCCGGGCCACCAACCTCGACGGCTGATCGCGATGGCGACGCTGCGGTCGGACCACCGACGCCCAACGCGCCTGAGGAAGTGAAAGAAGATCTCGACGATGGCCAGGGCGATGAGGATCGCTACGAGCAGAATTGCCGGACTGCCGATAACGCTTTCAGCGACCGCCAGGGCAGTCGTCACGGCTCCAACCGGTGGGTCGTTGTCATGCGCGCCTCTCGCCAACTCGCGAACGTCCGGGCAATCATCCCCGCGGCCATCACCAGCGCGAGCACACCCGAGAACACCGCGTATTCGCCCATGACGGCGAACCTGGCCGGCAGCTCCACCCACTTATACGCGACGATCACGATCGCGAAGACCATCGACGCGATTCCGGTCAGCATGAGCGGCCACCCGCGCGCGACCGGCTCACTCATGAGGAAAGCGCCCCAAATCTGGACCGCACCCACCGTCACCGCCCAGCCGGCCACAAAGAGCATCGGCGTGAGGGAGCTGATGCCCGTCCAGCCCAGCAGGACGATCCCCGCAAAGATGTCGACGGCGCCTTCGAGCATCATCGGCCAGGAGTGCCCATCCGAGCCGCCTATCAGCGCAAAGGCGCCGCTTGTCAGAAGATAAATTGAGACGAGTCCCGCCAGGCCGACCACTGTGATCCCGGTCCAGGCGAGCGCCGCGACTCCGAAGGCGACGCTGACCACGCCGCGCGTGGCCAGCGCCCACCAGTTGCCGACGACCTCCGTGGCGATCGACTGCGTCCGCCAGGCTGTAACCGGAGGCCGACCCTCTCTCCCTCTCGCTAACCCCCCGGCAATCTCAACGTCAAAACTCATCGGACCGGCGCACCAGGCTGTGAACCTCAGTGGCCAGGTCCCTCGGCGTGATCCGCCACTTCGCGATGCATTCGGTGGCGCCATGCTGCAGGGCGTCGTCAAAGCCCTCAGGGTTATTCGACAAGGCCACGACCGGAATCGATTGGGTCAGTCGAAGGGACCGGAGCGTGGCGAGCATTTCGAGCTCATCCTTCCGGGGCGTCCATTGATCGATCCTCGGCAAGCCCAGGTCCAGGACGATGACATCAGGCAGCTCTCCGCCGAGGACTCTCTGAATACCCTCTTCGCCGTCGGCAGCCACATCCACCGAGAAACCCTGCAAAAGCAGACCCAGCTTGTACATCTCTGCCGTCGCGTGATCGCGCTCGACCAAGAGGACACGTGAATCTCGGCGACTGATGATCCGGAACTTCAACGTCGACGGCCTCGCAAAAGCCATTGCCAGATTTCCCCCAAATAGCCCGATGCCGACTTGTCTCGACCATAACCGCGCCTCTAGAGAGCCAGCAATTGGTGAAATTGCGATAAAGCTTCGCGACACGAAATCACCAGTTACGGCGAGTGCGAGATGGGAGGTATGGTCAATCACATTTCGCGGGTAGCTCCATGGCTGCGAATGTCCCCCACACCGGTCGCCCACGCGGGCGCCGATCCGCGAGCGGTCTTCGGCTCCGAATCGCTGAGGTGGCTCCACTGTTCGTGCGGATCCCACCCGAGAATTACGGCGGCACCGAGCGCGTCGTCCATGCGCTGACCGAGGGCCTGGTGAAGCGCGGCCATCAGGTGACGCTCTTCGGGCCCGGCGGATCGGAAACCTCGGCCCAGTTTCGGGCTGTGAGCCCCGCTCCACTTTGGGAGATGGACCTGACCGATCCGCTGGCGTACCGCGCCCTTCAGGTTGAGGAGGTCGTGCGCGAGTCCGGTGACTTCCATGTCATTCATTCGCACGTGGACTCCCTGCCGTGGCTTGCCGGCGGCCGTCTGCAGGCGCCTGTCATCACGACGCTGCACGGCAGGCTCGACCTACCGGAGTGGCGCCGTCTGCTTGGCCACTATCCGGATCGAGCCCTGGTGTCGATCAGCGATGCCCAGCGCAATCCGGTGTCCAGCTTGCCGCTCACCTGGGTCGGCACGGTTTATCACGGCCTTGACCTCTCCGAGTCCTATCAGCTGGGTCAGGGCAAGGGTGGATACCTGGTTTTCCTCGGCCGGATCTCTCCAGACAAAGACCCGGTCGCCGCGATCAAGATCGCAATCCGCCGGAGATGCGTTGGCGCTTCTGCTGCCGGTCGCGTGGGACGAGCCGTTCGGCCTGACCTTCATCGAGTCCCTCGCTTGCGGGACACCAGTCATCTCGAGACCCCGAGGCTCCCTTCCCGAGCTGATGGTCAGCGGCACCCATGGATTCCTCTCGGACGATGAGGACGACCTGGTCGAAGCGTGCCACCGCCTCGGTGAGATGCGCCCTCTGGCCTGCCGGCAGTGGGCGAGCGAGCGCTTCTCAACCGAGCGGATGGTCGGCGACTACGAAAAGGTGGTCCGTCGGGTCGCAGGCTGGGAGCACCTCGTCGCCTGACGCCACGCTCCAGGCGCCGGTCAGTAGTGGATTTGCACCGTCGTTCCGGTGGCCGCCCAGCTGAAGAGGCCTGACATGGCCCCATCCGGCACGTGCACGCAGCCGTGGCTGGCGTATGAACCATTCTCTGAACCTCCGCCGTACGCGCTTGCCGGCTCCTCGGGATCCGTGTGAATGAAGTACCCGCCGTCCAGGAACTCCAGCGCGTACGCGACGAACATCGGCGGGTAGTAGTAAGGGCTGTCTGGTGGCCACGGACTCTGGAAGTAGACATCACGTTGCTTCCAGATGATTGCGAAGGTGCCGGTAGGCGTCCGCAATCCAGGCATGCCGGACGTGATCGGCGTCGACACGAACACGCGACCACAGCTCCAGGCGACAAGCTCCTGTCTGGTCAGGTCGATTTCGATCCGCCGGCATTCGCCGGTGCCCCCGCCAGCCTCAGCCCAGCGTCGGCTCCAATTCGCCTCAGAAGCCGAAAAGGGCTGACCCTCGGACGGGAGGCGGATTGCGTTGTCGCCGGATACCAGCGCGTATCGGTTGAACACACCCGCGGCCAACACGATCAGTCCGGCTAGGATCACCCGCCTGAGCAACCGATCGGTCCCCATGGCTCGGGCTCGGTGTCACGCGCCCCGCAAATATTCGGCCGCGACCCCTCGGATCCGGGTGATCAGCTCGGTCGGAGTCGTCCTTGACTTCGTCAGGCATTGGATCGCGCCGGCTCCAAGCGCCGCCGGAAAGTCCTCCGTGTCGTTGGACAGGACGATCACGGGGATGTCCGCCGTGAAGCCCGTCTCCTGAAGCGCCGCAAGGACTCTGATGCCGCCCATCCGCGGAAGCCCCAAGTCCAACACCACGACGTCGGTCTTGTGCTCCTCAATCACGACTCGCAGGGCGGAAACCCCGTCCCCGGCCACGTCCACAACGTAGCCCGACATCTCGAGCCCAAGCCGATACATGTCGGCGGTCGCAATGTCGTCTTCAACGAGCAGAACCCTCTGGCGGGTCTCGGAAAAACAGTTGCCCATCTGCGCGCCATCAAATATGGATGAGGAATTCAGAGACGACAATTGGTGACCCTGACAGTGCGGATTACCGAGGATGCGGGGACGCCGGCGGGCGCCGCGGACAACACTCAATTACGGACGACACAGACGCCGAACCGCCACGGTGATACGACACGTGATGGTGTCGATACGGAACCGGCATTGGACAAGTGCTATCCGTTTGCCGGATGCTAATCGCGTAACGATAAGCGAGTCATTAAATCTGATTAGCAGTGCAGCAATCGGCGGATGGTGGCGGCCCGAATCAACAGGGCGTGGACCTTGCAAGGGTTGGGGGGAACGATGGAACTGAGAGAACCGGCAAGGCCTGTGCCCATTGGGCTGGTCGAATACGCCTCACACAGCCCGGATGATTTTCCCGCTGAAGATCTGGGCTTCGTCGTGCGGTGGCAGGTCGCGCCGGACGAGATCCAGAGCGCGATTCGGGGCCGGGCCGTAGACAGGGTGATCCTTCACTGCCACTTCGACGATGCCGACGCGGCGATGTCCGCCGTCCAGCGCGTAAGAGCCGCTCACTCGGATACGCCCGTCTGGCTGGCGCTCTCTTATGGAGAGGTGGTCCTGCTGGCGAACGTCGTATCGGTCGTAGGCCGCACGACAGGAACTCCAGGCAGTGCTCCGGCTTCGTTGGAGACGCTAACGGTGAGGGAGCGCCAGATATTGAGGATGATCCGAGCGGGTCTGACCAACCGGGACATCTCTCACGGTCTCGCGATCTCGATTTCGACGGTGAATCGGCACGTCGAGCACATCTTCCTCAAGCTGGGCGTCCGCAACCGAACCCAGGCTGCGGTGCTGGTCCGGCAGCCGCACGATGGCTCTCGCGGAATTCCGGCTTAAATAGCCTGGGGAAGGACGGGATCGGACCAGTAGCTGCTGTCTCGTAGCGCTTTTGCAATTTCCACGTAGCCGCGCAGCGCAGGTGTCTTCTCCGCGCGGCGCCACACCAAAACCGCTCGGTATTTCAGGATTGCTTCAGCCAGGGGCCTAGCGACCAAACCTCCCAGCAACTGGGCCGCGTGGTTGGGCGCAAGAGCTACACCAAGTCCGGCCCTTATCAAGCTCAAGAGACCCGAACCGTCGCCAACGATGGGTTGCTGGTGGATGCCCCAGGATCTGAGGGCATGAAGGACCTCGTCAAAAAGAGCTGGGTTCTCTTGCCGGCGCCACAGCAGGATTTTTTGGCTGGTGAGGTCCTCGCGCCCGATAACGCTCTTTCTTGCCAGTTCGTGGGTCGGCGCCATGACGAGCCAAGGATCGTCTTCCCACAGCTCCAGGCGTTCGAACTCCCCACTCGACTCATTCGCGTTCGCCGGCTCCCAGACCATCGCGATGTCGAGCTGCCGGTATCGCAACGCGCTGATCTGGTCGGCGGCGGACATGTCCTCGAGCGATGGATGGACGGCTGGATACATTTCCGCCATACGCCGTAGGACCGGGCTGTTGACTATCCAGCTCAACGGCTCGCTCACCCCGATGCGGAGCGCCCCCGCCGGCTTGTTGCCGACGCTCCGAACGATTCGCTCGGCGCGCTGGGTCATCCCGACGATCTGACGGGCTTCGTGGAGCAGCGCCCAACCGGCCGCCGTCAGGATGACCGTGTGCTTGTCTCGATTCAGCAGCAGCACCCCCAACTGACGCTCGAGATGCTGGATCTGGCGGCTCAACGACGGTTGGGAAACGTGTAGGCGCTCCGCCGCCCGACCGAAATGCAAGGCCTCAGCGACCGCAACGAAGTAGCGGAGCTGCCACACATCCAGAGCGGCAGCGGAGTGCCCCGCCGGGTGGGCTGTCAGATCGCCTGGTTCTGGTCGGTCCGAGGTTTCCTTACCGTCCCCGGTCAGTGGGACCGGGCCGACGTTGGCGCTGTCATGGGCTTCCATGGGCGGCCGCCTCCCTTGTTAATTGGTTGGCGATCGCGGCCGTCGCCGGCTGATGTTTTGGTAAACCTGGCGCCCCTAAAAGCCAAGTTTCGCCTTTGATTCAATCCTAATCCATAGTTTGCAGGGCAAACGAAAATAGCGGCATCCGAAGCTTCACCAATGTCCCTCACGCTCCGCCGGCGGAGGATGACGTACCTTCGGCGGCGTCGCTCCCAGCCGATTCCAAGCTTTCGATGTACTCGGTGATCTCGTCCTCGGAAGCCCCGGCGGCCATCATCTCGCGCACCCTTGCGCGCGCCTCCGCGCGCAGGCTCGCGATGAAGGCGTCCACCTGCTCGTCGGTCGCCCCTTCCGGGGGAATCACGTCGCTCATAAAAGCAATCTACGACCGCGCGTCACCGGTGCGGCACGAAACTCGGCTTACGCCCGAGACCGCGGGCGCGGCCCATTCGAGATTCAGATAGCCGAGCCCAATCGACTCCGTCGCGCCACATTAGATATAGACGCGCGCGGGAGACCGGTCAGTTTGGCCGCACCTGGACCTTGAGCCCGCCGCCAGACCGGAACGCGTCGATCGCGTTCATGTAGTCGTCCAGACCGAAACGGTTGGTGATCATGGCGTCGCTGTCGATGACGCCCTTCTCGAACAGCGCAAGCGCGCGCTCGAAGCTATGGAGAACCGCCATCGAGCCGATGATCCGGATCTCGTCGTTGTAGACGCGAAAGGGTGAGATCTTGGCACTCGCATCCGAGCGAGCAACGCCGAACATCAAAAAAGTGCCGCCACGAGCGACTCGTCGAATTCCATCCTCGATGGCGGGGACGACGCCCGTCGCATCGATCACAACGTCCCAGCCCTGCGGCCGGTCGAGCTCGTCCGCCGATGCCACGACCCGATCGGCGGCCAATCGCTTAGCCAGCTGGTGACGCGCCGGGTTGGTCTCGACCATGTCCAGGCCGCCCGCACCGTTGTGCTTCACCAGCTGCGCGAGCAGAAGGCCCATCGTCCCGGCGCCATAGATGAGGTAATCGTCGGCGGGCTTGGGACCGAACTGGTCAAGGCCATGCACGACGCAGGACAGCGGCTCGACGAGTGTGGCCCAGTGGCGGGGAAAGTCGGCCTCCACCTGGAACGCGCTCGCGGACGGGACCCTGACGAGCTCGGCGCAGGCGCCGTTGACGCTCCCGACGCCGACCGCGTTCCAGTTCTCGCAGAGATTGAAGCGGCCGAGGCGGCACATCTTGCAATGCCCGCAATAGAGCGAAGGATCCACGGCTACGAAATCTCCGATCGAAACGTTGCTCACGCCAGAGCCCACGGCCACCACCTCGCCGCAGAACTCGTGGCCGGGAACGATCGGGTAGCGGGTCGGAGCGAACTCACCTTGCAGGACATGGATGTCCGTGCCGCAGATCCCGCAGGCTTCCACCTTGACGATCGCGTCCATCTCACCGGGCGTGGGGTCGTCAATCGACCGCACGGCAACCTTGCCCGGCTCCTCGATCACCACTGCCTTCATTTGACCGCCCCCATGGTTAGTCCGCGGATGAGCTGTTTCTGCGCGATCCACCCTGCCAGCAAGACCGGCAGGCTGGCCAGCGTGGCGGCTGCCGCCAGCTTCGCGTAGAACAGGCCGCGGCCGCTGATGAAGCCGACCAGGAAGATCGGCGCGGTGGCCGCGACGGAGGAAGTGAAGTTGACCGCGTAGAAGAACTCGTTCCAGCTGAAGATGAGGCAGATCAAGGAGGTGGCCGCAATCCCGGGCGCGATCAGGGGCACCACGATTCGAAGTATCTCGTGCCGAAACTGGGCGCCGTCGACGCGCGCCGCCTCAAAGAGATCGGGAGGAATCTCGAGGAGAAACGAGCGCAGCAGCCACACCCCGAGCGGGAGGTTGATCGTGGTGTAGATGAGGATCAGCGCCAGGATGTTGTCGAGCAGGTGCAGGTCCCGGGCCAGCAGGTACAGCGGCACGAGGCTGGCGGCAAACGGCAGGAAGCGGGTCGAGATGAAGAAGAAGAGCACGTCTTGAGTCTTCTTCACCGGCCTGATGGCAAGGGCGTACGCGGCGGGCAATCCGAGCACGAGGACCAGAAAAGTCGAAACCAGGCTTGCGATCGCCGAGTTGATGAAGAAGGGTGGGAAGTCGCCGGAGAGCACGTCCTGGAACTCCATCAGTGTCGGCGCGAACAGGATCGTGGGCGGCGAGCTGGCGGCTTGCGGCTCCGTCTTGAGACTTTCCAACCACATCCAAAGGACTGGGAAGAAGAAGACGAACACGACAAGCCAGCCGACCACCGACCACAACAATCTCGAGCGGAGTCCCGTCCTGGCAGTGCTCATCGCCTGGCCTCCACCTGAAAGATCGAGAACAGCGTGCGCAGCGCAAAAGTGGCGACGATGATGGTCATGATCACGGCGACCACCCCGATCGCGGAGGCCTGGCCGATGTTGTAGCCCTGAAAGGCAACTTCGTAGAGCAGGAACGGGATGTTGGTGGTGTCCTGGCCCGGACCGCCATAGGTCAGCATGTAGATGGAGTCGTAGGTCTGGACCACGAAAAGTGATCCCAGCAATGCACCGAGCTCGATGAAGGGCCGCACCAGAGGCAGGGTGATCCGGCGAAAAGACTGGAAGGCGTTCGCCCCGTCGACGCGCGCCGCCTCCAGGATCTCAGGGTTCTGTGATTGGAGGCCGGCGAGGATGATGAGCATCATGAACGGCGTCCAGCGCCAGACCTCCACGGTCACGACTGTCGCCATCGGAAACTGGTTGACCAAGTCCACGCGGCCAAGGCCGAATGGGGTCAGCAAATAAGGAAGCAGGCCGAACAGCGGGTTGAGAAGCGTGTCCTTCCAGACCAGAGCACCAGCGGTGGGCATGATGAGGAATGGCGCGATCATGAGCGTGCGCATCAGACCCTTGCCGAAAACCTCCGAGTTCAGCAGCGAAGCCACCGCCAGGCCGAGGATGACCGAAATGGCGATCACGGCAACAGTCAAGACCACGGTGTTCAGGACAGCAGTCCGGAGGCGTTCGTCGGTCAAGAGCCTCGCGTAGTTCTCGAGCCCTGCGAAACGGAAGCTGCCCTCGTTGAGAAGGTTCCACGAGAAAAAGCTGTAATAGATCGTCAGCACAAACGGGATCTGCGTCAGGAGCAAGACGAAGATGAAAGCCGGGAGCAGGGGCACGCGCCGCAGCCAGGACTCCCGGCGGGAAACGGAGGCGGTTTGAACGCCTCCGCTCCCGGCGGCCGAACGGAGGAGGACGCTACTGACGCTTTTCACTTGGGGCGATCTCTTTTCGAGATCACTTTTCAATTACTGGTGAGCTTTGCCGACCGCTGCTGCCAAAGCTTGGGCTTTTTGCAGTGCCTGGTCGATTGTTTGAGTGCCTGCAATCACCTTGGCGAACTCCTGGGAGACCTGGTCGCCGAGTTGCTGGAATTCGTCAATGTCGACGTACTGGATTCCGATGTACGGAACCGGATCGACCGTGGGGTGTGTGATGTCGGCGTGGGCGATTGAGTCGAGTGTGACCTGCGCGAAACCGGCCGAGGCAGCTTTGTACTCCGGGAGCGCATATGTCGAGGTGCGAGTTCCCGGCGCCACCCGCTTCCACCCCAATTTGCTTCCGACCAACTTCGCATAGTCCTTGTTCGTGGCCCAGCTCATAAAGGTCCAGGCCGCATCCTTCTTGGTGCTGGTGGAAGGCATCCCGAGCGACCACGCCCACAGCCAACCCGACCAATCCTTGACCTTGGTGGGCGCGTAGGCATAGCCCGAGTTCGTCGCGGCGTCCCCGGTGAAGAAGCTGGCGGCCACGGTGGCGTCGTACCACATCGCGACCTTGCCGCTGTTGTACGCGTTCAGGCACTCGGTGAATCCCGCGTTGCCGGCGCCAGGCTCGCCTGCCGTCTTGAGCAGATTTACATAAAAGGTAACGGCGTCCTTCCACTGCTGCGTGTTCAACTGCGCGTTCCAGCTCTGGTCAAACCACCGACCGCCGAATGTGTTCACCACGGTGTCGAGTGGAGCGAGCTGCTCGCCCCAACCAGGGAGTCCCCTCAGGCAGATGCCGTTCACGCCGTTGCCGTTGACCGCCCGGGCGGCCGCCGCCACCTGGTCCCAGGTCGGGTGATCCGGCATCGTCACGCCCTTGGCCGCCAGCATGTCCTTGCGATACATGAGCATCGAGGACTCGCCATAGAAAGGTACCGCGTAGAGATCGTTCTTGTAGCTGAGGGCCGACTTGACTCCGGGGATGAGGTCATTGGCGTCATAAGACGAATCCTTTGCGATGTAAGGCGCCAGATCTTCGAGCCAGGTCTTCTTCGCCCACAGCGGCACCTCGTAAGTGCCAATCGTGAACAGGTCGTACTTCCCGCTCTTGGTCGCAACGTCCTGGGTCACCTGTTGCCTGACCTGGTCCTCGGGCAGGGTCACGATGTTGACCTTGATATTCGGGTGAGCCTTTTGGAAGTCGGGAACGAGCCCCTTCAGATCCGTCATCGCATCGTTCTGGACCGACGCGATCGTCAGGGTCGTGGTACCCGCGCCGCCCCCGCCGCCGCCGGCTCCGCCGCTGCACGCCCCGACCGCGATCAACAAGACCACGATCACGGCCATGCGGCCGCCGGATATGGCGACTTTGATACCGCTGAGCGAACGCCGAAGTTTGTGCACCTTCATGCGAGTCACCTCTTGGTTCAGTTCAGGATTCGACAACCTCGCCGCCAGCTCGATCGCCAAACAGACAACGTTGTCAACTTACAACGTTGTCAATCTAAGCATATCCTTGGACAACGCGCAAGCCCCGTTCAAAACCCCCCGCTCCGGGAATGGATCTGGAAAGATATGTCAACGTTGGACAGGCCAAATCCCAGCGCTCAGAATCGGCGGCGACCGACCATCCGCGAGGTTGCCGCCCTGGCCGGCGTCAGCCTCAAGACCGTTTCTCGGGTGGTCAACGGGGAGCCGGCCGTGTCGGCCAAGGTCCGCAGTCGAGTCCTGGCCGCGGTCGATCGCCTCGGTTACCGGCCCAACCTGACCGCCAGCAGCCTGCGCCGCGCCGACGGCAAGAGCGCAACCATCGGCGTCGTGCTGGAGGACGTCGGCAACCCGTTCTCCTCGACTCTGCACCGCTCCATCGAGGATGTCGCCGGTGAGAGAGGAGTGCTCGTGCTCGCCGCCAGCTCCGACGAGGATGCCTCTCGTGAGCGCGAGATCGTGTCGGCCTTTACGTCGCGGCGCGTCGACGGGCTGATCATCATTCCGGCGAGCCATGACCACAGTTATTTGCTGAGCGAGCGTCAGGCTGGGACCGCGATCGTTTTCGTCGACCGGCCGCCCGCCTTTCTGGACGCGGACACCGTGCTGACCGATAACGACCTCGGTGTGCGGCGCGGAATTCGCCACCTGATAGGCCACGGGCACAGACGAATCGGGTACATCGGCGACCTGCTGTCGATCTCCACGGCGGTGATGCGGTATCAGGGCTACCTCGACGAGCTCGCTGCCGCAGGAATCGCCGTCGACGAGAGCATCGTTCGGCTTGACTGCCGAGGCATCGCCAGCGCAGAGACCGCCGCCACCGAGCTGCTTTCAAGCAAGCGCCCACCGACCGCGCTGTTCACAGGCCAGAACCTCATCACGATCGGCGGCTTCCGCGCCCTTCGAAAATTGGGACTGCACAATCGGGTGGCGCTGATCGGATTCGACGACTTCCTGCTGGCGGACTTGCTCGAGCCGGCCATCACGGTCATCGCTCAGGACCCAGCGGCAATCGGCCGCGCCGCGGCCGAGGTGCTTTTCCGGCGTCTCGACGGCGACCACGCACCGTCGGCGCACCACATCGTGCCTTCGCGCCTGATCGCGCGAGGGTCCGGCGAGATCAGGCCTTGATCCTTGTTTGCGGAGAGGCGCTGGTCGATGCACTGAATAACTCGGATGGGACCCAGCAGCTGATGCCGGGTGGCGGCCCTTTCAACACCGCTCGCGCGCTGGCGCGACTTGAGGTGCCGACAGCCTTCCTCGGCCATCTCTCGAACGACGCCTTGGGCCGCCGTCTAGCCGAGCTTCTGGCGGCGGATGGAGCAAGCCTTGCTCTGGCCAGCTATGGCCCCGAGCCGACGACGTTGGCCGTGGCCGATGTCGATGGAGCCGGTCTTGCGGAGTATGAGTTCTTCGTGAAGGACACTTCAGCGCCAAACCTCACGCCGGCCATGATCCCGGACCACCTGTCGCCCGACATCAATGCCATTCATGTCGGAACGCTCGGGCTGGTGCTCGAGCCAATGGCGTCCACGCTGGCGGAGCTCATCCGGAGTGAAGGCTCCGGGCACCTGGTCATGCTGGATCCGAACATCCGGCCTGGCTTGCTGAGTGATGAGCAGGAATATCGAGATCGCCTCGACCGACTCATCGGAGAGGCGACGATCGTCAAGGCGAGCGAAAGCGATTTGCAGTGGCTCATTCCGGGGGTTGGATATGAGACGGCCGCCGAGCAGACGCTCGAGGCCGGCCCCCGTCTCGTCATAGTCACGCTCGGACCCCGCGGTGCATTTGCGATCACCGATGACGTGCGTGTCAGCGTTGAAGCGCCGCCGGTGGAAGTGGTCGACACGATCGGCGCGGGCGACGCGTTCAGCGCCGGGTTCCTGGCCTGGCTGAACGATCACGATCGGATCGACGCGAACCTGCGCCTCGAAAAGGATGAGCTTCGGGCAGCGCTCGAGTTTGCCTGCCTGGCCGCGTCCCTGACGTGCGCAAAGGCCGGCGCGGAACCACCGACCCGAGCCGAGATGGACCTCGCTCGGGCGTCTTGGGAGACGGACTGATGTTGTCGACGTCTACGCCTTGGGCGGCGTGTACTCGAGAATGACGATGCCTGCGGCGAACCTCTTGGTCTCGGCCAGCTGGAGCGCACTCCTGGCGTCGCCCTCCTCGAAGAGCCGCTTGCCCTTCCCGAGCACGACGGGGAAGAACGGGCCGGCAGCGGCCCGGCTCTTCAAAGACTCCGTCGAGAGAGATGTACTCCGTTGCGACCAACCTCATGGCTGCCTCCTCATGCGTGCCATGGCGTCCGTCTTGCTTCCTCTCTTCAGACAGCCATTCCACCCAAAACTCATCGGTGAGGTGAGCCGAAGCGAGGCCGTAGACGGCGGGCCTATTCTCCGTTCAAGGATGGGTCGATCGCCCACATCGCACGGATGGTCGCGGCGCCGGCTCCGTCGGCCGTCATGGAAACCGCCGGACCGTCCAACTCGAACGTAATCCAGCGGCAGCAGTCACGCTCGATCTCGATGAGCTGCCTCAACGCCTCGGCGCTGCCATCGTTGACCACGAGGCGGAGCCCTCCGGGAATCTCCTCTTGCACCAGGAGCGCGGTCCTGAACAGCTTTGCCCACGCCGAGCCCGTGTCGCGCAGCTCCTCTGTGGACAGCGTGCATACGATCGTGTCGGACGTCGCGCGATAGATCTCCACAGTCACGCCTCCTCAGGTGTTCTGCAACGACAGCAGCGCCTTCCAGTAAACCGTAAGGAACGCGCATAAAGTCGCACCGCACCAAAGACGCCCCGCCGGCTGCCGCTCAGTGACCTAGCGCCCGCTTGTACCGCTCGGCCGACTGGCGCACGGCGTTCTTCGCGTCTGAGATCACGTTGCGATCCCACCAGGCGCCGTAGATGCGATCAAACTCGAAGGGCTCGACGGCGGCAGCGATACGGTCGATCTCCGCTCGCGGCAGTGGGATGTAGTTGGGATAGCTGTACATGAAACTGACCCACCGGCGATCTTGCGCGACCTGAAGAATGTCGCCCGTCAGCAGAGCGCCGCGACCGTCTGCTCCCCCAGGCCAGTGCATGACAGTTCCTCCCTCGAAGTGACCGCCGGCGCGAATGAGAGTCATCCCATCCCACAAAGCCTTCGTGGCCCCGCTCCAGAATTCGATGGACGGATCGCTCCGCATCACCCAGCGCCGGTCGGCCGCATGGAGAAGGACGGGTGCATCAAACGCTCGGCTCCACTCGACCACCGATGAGTAGTAGTGAGGATGTGAGATCGCGATCGCCCGTATGCCGCCTAGGTTGCGGACCTCCTTGACGGTCGCGTCATCGATCAACGTGATGCAATCCCAGAGCACATTGCCATGCGGAGCGCGAACGAGCAGGGCACGCTGGCCGATCGCAAATGAAGGTTTGGTCGCCATACCGACCAGCCCGAGATCATCCCGCACCTCGTTGCGATGTTCCTCGCGTAGAGCATCAAGAGTCGTCCATTGCTGACCGGACCAACCGACGTATTGCCGCTCGTCCTCGCAGATCGGGCAGTGCTCCGGCGGAGCTGTGGTGGGCGCGAACTGGACGCCGCACGTGACGCAGATGAAGCAGTGGACGCCGGTCATACGACCGCGCTCACGTTGAAAGTCTTGGCCAGGTCGGCAGGCAACGTCAGAGCGGGATCAAGACCCGGCAGCATGTCCGCTTCTTGCAAGGCGCGGACCACAAGCCCAGAACAGATCTGATGGTCGCGACGCATCAGCCGGAACGGCAAACCGGTTACAAGGAAGAGAGCCGCGCCGACCAGCGCGAAGTAGCCGAAGGCTTTTCCAACCTGTGCGTCGGCATACTTGACGGCGCGCCGCCGCCGCTCGGTCGCGAACTCAGGACCGAGCCGCACCAGGTGATACTCGTCGGCCTTGTACCTCGCGATCGGGCTGCGCCGCACGCCCGTGCTCTCGGCTTCCACCACCGCGCCATCATCACCGACGACGAGGGCGCAGTGGCTCCAGTGTGCGTATACGGCGTCGGCGCCTCGAAAGCGCCGCTTCTCGCCGATGCTGATCAGCTGCGCGATGGGAGTATGCCGATGGGTGAGGATGAAGTCGCCGGGCGTGAAATGAGCCGCTGCTTCGCCTGGGCCGTAGCGCTCGACCCTGGCCACAGGATCACCCTAGGGCAATCGACCTCCACAGAAGTTAGCTGACTTGTCATCGTCAGCCGTTCTCCCAACGGATACATGGCCACTGTTCAGGCGAACGCAAATTCGGTCAAGCACGAGGCGAAGCGGGCGGCCGCGAATCCCGGGCTCGAGCTGCTGGAGCGGCTGGGCTACATCGTCCGTGGAGCGCTGTACATCGCCATGGGCATCCTTGCCCTTCGCATAGCCCTGTCAAAACCGGACGGCCGGGCAGTCGATCTGACCGGAAGCGTGGTGGTGCTCATCAGCAACCAGTTCGGCAAGCTCCTCCTGCTGATGATCATCGTCGGCCTCGCGGCTTATTCGGTCTGGGGGCTCATCAGGGCTTTCTTCGATCCGCTGCACCGAGGCAGCGACCCATCCGGATATATCGAGAGGCTTGGATTCGTTTCGAGTGCGATTTCGTATGCCCTGATAGTCGTCTTCGGGTTCAAGATCCTCGCCGGCTCGGGCGGCGGTTCGACCGACTCCACTCGAAAGGCGATCTCGTCGATCCTCGAACACCCGGCGGGTGGCTCGCTGACGGTGCTCATCGGCCTGATTGCGTTGGGCGTCGGCTTGGGACAGTTCGTCGAGGCCTACCGAGCTGTCTTCATGAGAGACCTCAAGGGCGCCGAGATAAGCGACATGACGCGAAGAATCGTCACCGGGCTGGGGCGTTTCGGGATGTTCGCGCGTGGGGTCATCTTTGTGATCGTCGGTTGGTTCATCGTGCAGGCGGGCCTCCACCACGACCCGGGCAAGGTCCAGGGTTTCGACGGCGCATTCCTGTTCCTGCTCACCCAACCATTTGGACACCTTGTGCTGGGCGTCGTGGCGCTGGGGATCGTGGCGCTGGGTCTCCACTCCCTGGCATGCGCACGCTGGGTCCGGCTGATGGGCAGTCCGGGCTCGGCCTGACCGGCGTCAACTCCGTGAGGCTCGGGTGACCCCCGCCAAGGCGCAGGCCTCCCGCGCGACGAACGTGGTGATATTGAGCTCCAGGGCCGGCTCGGTCACGCCGGAGGGCGAGGCCAAGATTCGCAAGGCGTTCGAGGACAGCTTGATCGTCGAGTTCGACCCCAAGATGGACCTCGAGAAGCTCCTGACCCCGACCGCCAAGGTCGTGGTCGCCGGCGGCGACGGAACGATTGGATGGGTGGTTCGCAGGCTGGTCGAGACCAGGCACCCTCTGGGCATCATCTCGATGGGAACCTTCAACAACTTCGCGAGGTCGCTTCACCTGCCGACGACGATCGACGCAGCCATTCGGGTGGTCAAGGAGGGCACACCTCATCCCATCACACTCGGTCGCGTCAACGGCACGATTTTCCTCGAGGCTGCCGCGATTGGACTGTTCGGGGAGACCATCGCGGCAGGTGATGCCGCGAAGGATTTGGCCTTCGGCGCTTTTGCCGAAGCCGCGATGAACGTGCTCACCGCCAAACGATTCAAGTACGAGCTGACCGGCGACCTCACCGGAGACGGAAGCGCCATGTCGCTTGTCTTCACGAACACCAAATCGATCGGCTCACAGATGGCGGTAAGTGACAAGACGCCGGAGGATCCATTCCTGGAGCTGTCGATTCACGCCGGTGCAACCCGCACCGACATCGTCATGCGCGTGCTCGCCCGCGCCGTCCTTTCCAAGGAAGGTGAAGACAGCGCCGGCCAGATGTTCAGGTTTCGCAAACTGCACGTCACGACCAAACCGCGAGGCCGAATCTATGCGGACAATGTCCGCGTGGGCCTCACGCCGGCGTCGATCAGCGCCGAGCTGAGCGCGTTGAAGGTCATCCTGCCCCGATGAGCGCACAGCCCAACGAGGTCGCGAAGGAAATTCTTGCCGGCGAGCCAGAGGCCGCGGCAAGAAGATGGTTGGGCCCCACCGCCTTGGTCATGTTCGCCCTGTTCGCCATCGACACCGTCCTCGTGCTCAACGGCTTCTGGCTGCCGCTCGACATCCGCATCACCGCGTTCGTCCAAAGCCTCAACTGGGGTCCCCTGGTGTACCCCATGCAGATCATCAACATCACCGCCGGTTACTGGCAGATTCTGGCCGGCGCCACTGCCATCGTCGCGATGTTCATCGTCGAGCGGCGGGCCGGATGGCTGATGCTGATCGGCAGCATCTCGAGCCTTCTCGACAACATCATCAAGCTGGTGGTCGAGCGGCCTCGACCCACAGTCGATGTGGTCCACATACTCACGCCGGCGAGCGGGTTCAGCTACCCGAGCGGTCATGCCGTCTTCTTCACCTGGTTGAGCTTCATGCTGGCCGTGTCCCTGGCGCCGCGGATCAAACCCATCTACCGACCCGCGCTCTGGGTGGGGGCGGTCATCGTGATCGTGCTCACCTGCATAGCAAGGGTTTGGGCGGGAGACCACTGGCCGAGCGACGTGGTTGGCGGTGTGCTCCTCGGCGCCGGCTGGTCCGCCTTCGTGCTGTGGCTGCCCGAACGTTGGCTGCCGTCGCCGACCTTTCGCTGGTTCAGCGGTCGATTCCGAAAGCGGTCGGCGAGCAATTGATCGCCGACGAGGCACCGTCCAGGGCTCGCAAGCGAATTGGAGAGACGCCCAACGATGGGCTGAATCGTCCGCTGCTGATGGTGGCTGTCCTGGCCGCGCTGGGGGTCGCGATCGTCACGGCGATCGTGGTCATGCATCCTTACCTCCCCGAGGACGCGCTGATCGAACGCGATGTGCAGTCGACGAACTGGGGTCCCCTAGCGCTGACCTTCCCCGTGTTCACCTGGATCGGTGACGCCAAAGGTGCCGTGGCCGAGGCCATCGTCTTCGCCGGCGTGCTCGTCTTCAACCGGCGCGCATGGCGCGTGCCGATCGCGGCGGCCGTGACGGGTGTCTGGTACCAGGTCCTGAGCCATCTCATCCTTCGCCCGCGTCCGACGACGGCCCAGGTCCTGCAGGTCACGGAGCATCCGGGCGCCTCGAGCTTCCCGAGCGGCCATACGATCTTCGTCGCCACGTTGATGACAGTGGTGATGCTGTGCTTTGGCTATCGATTTCTTCCAGGCTGGGCGCGCCCCGCCGGCTGGGTGCTGGTCGCGATGACGGTCGTCGCCTGTGCGATCAGCAGGATGGAGACGGGAGCGCACTGGCCGACCGACGTCCTTGCCGCCGTGCTGATCACGATCGCGTGGATTGCCCTCGTGATGTCGGTGAGGTGGATATCCGACGGTGTGCTCAGAACCGACTCCAGGTGACGTCCAACACTCCGCTCGACCACGGGTCCTCAGCAGCATTGGCGAAACCCGTCGTTTTGGTCTTCATGGGGGTGTCCGGCACCGGCAAGACCACCGTGGCAGCGATTCTTGCCGGCCGACTGGGTTGGCTTTTCGAGGAGGGCGATGCCCTCCACCCCCAGTCGAACATCGAGAAGATGGCGACCGGACATCCACTGACGGACGCCGATCGGTGGCCCTGGCTGGAGAAGGTCGCCCAATGGGTTGAGGCGCGCCTCGACGCCGGAGAGAACGGCCTCATCACGTGCTCGGCTCTCAAGCGCTCGTATCGAGATCTCATCAATCGAAGAGGTTCGGGCGTCGTGTTCGTGTATCTGGCCGGCTCCAGGGAAACGATCGCCGCGCGAATGGCCTCGCGACTCGATCACTTCATGCCATCAGGCCTGCTTGACAGCCAGCTCGCCGACCTCGAGGAACCCGCGTCCGATGAGCAGGTAATCCGGGTGGACATCGGCCCACCACCGGCTCTCATCGCGGAAAGGATCCTGGAAGATTTCGGATTGACCGCGGCGGGCCAATAACAACGACGGTTAGGCGCTGGGAACCGGCGCTCGCGAGCGACCCGCCAGGGAGCGCTGCACGAGCCGGCTGATATCGCTGGGAGAGATGATTCCCACGAGCCGGCCGTCTTCGACGACCAGGGTGCGACCTTCGCTGCAGCCCTCCGAGATACCGAGCAGGTTGGTGATCGGGTCAGCCGGGCGGGCCGTGGATACGCTGTCGAGCGGACAGATGATCTGCTTGATGAGGGTCGTCTCACGAGCGTCCGGCGCGACGTTCTTCAGAGCTGCCATCGTCAAGAGGCCGCTCAGCCGGCCGCCGGCGTCATGGGTTGGAAATGTGGAATGCCGAGACGCTAGAACGTAACCGTGCAGCGCATTCTCGACAGTGGTGTCGTCGGGTGCCTGGACAGGATTTGGAGTCATCACGTCGGCGACGGTCGTCCCGGAGAGCGCCTGCCGGAGGAGGCCGGCCGCTTCCTCAGAACGTGCTGCGCTGAGGAGGAACCAGCCCAGGAAAACTGCCCAGACTCCACCGATCAGATTGCCTGCAAATATGAAGGTGGCAAGGCCGTAGGCGATCAGCAGGTAGGCAAAGACCATCCCGACGCGGGCGGCAACGCTGGTGGCTCGCACCCGATCACCGGTTCGCAGCCAGATCAGGGATTGGAGGAGGCGGCCTCCATCCAGCGGGAAGGCGGGCACCAGGTTGAACACCCCGAGCACTAAGTTCAGGTAACCCAGCCAGGCAAGGGTGACAGGCAAGAGGCCCGATTGCGCGCCGCCACCGACCGCGATTGAAAGGAGGTAGAACACCGCACCCAGCACGAGGCTTGTGAGGGGGCCCACGAAGATGATCAGGGCTTGGGAACCAGGCGACGAGGTTTCGCTGGCGAAACGCGAAACGCCGCCAAACAGCCAAAGTGTGATCCCTTCAACTCGAACGCCCCGTCGCATCGCAACCATGGAGTGAGCCAGCTCGTGGGCAAGCAGCGACGCGAGGTAGACGACGGCCGCCACCACGCCCGCGACCCAGTAAGCGCTCGACGGCTGGCCGGGCGCGGACAGCGGAAGGATGCCGGTTGCAAGGCTCCACGCGATCAGGGCGGCAATGACCAGAAGACTCCAGTTCAGCCCCACATGGATGCCGCCGATACGCCCAAGGCTCAAGTTTTCGTTCATCTCATATCTCAGGATCCGCCAAAGCGCGAAACAGTGCATCTGTCGGATGACCGGTTCGTTGCTGGCAAGTTCACCAATTGCTGCCTGTCGAAAGCCCTCTGTACGGTGATGACAAGGTGCTCAAGCCGCGAAACGCAGCGCTTCTTTTCGTTGCTTTGCTCGCTGTAGCGGCCTGTAGCGGGACCAGCACTGGTGGTACCGGAAGTGTCAGCGGGGCACGAGCCACCTCAATTGTGTTTGCGACGCAGGGGTTGGGAAGTGAAGGCGATGCCACCAACAAGGCGGTCGCCGCGTTTGAAAAGGCCAACCCCGATGTGAAGGTCAACATCCTCAATCTCTCGCCAACATCGAACACCGCCTACCAGCAGCTCACGCAGCGTTTCATCTCCGGTTCTTCGACGCCTGATGTGGCGACCGCGGACGTCATCTGGCCCGCCACCTTCGCGAAGTCGGGCTGGATCCAGCCGCTCAACCGCTTCAACCCGAACATCTCGAATTTCTTTCCCGGCCAGATCCAGGCCGGCACGTACAACAACAAGCTGTACGGCCTTCCATGGTTCATAAATGCGGAGGGCATCTACTACCGCACCGACCTCACGCCCACGGCGCCGAAGACGCCGGAGGAGCTCACCTCCATGGCCAAAGCCGCGCCTGGCCAGAATCCCGCGATCAAGATCGGCTTGGCCTATGAGGGCGCGAAGTATGAAGGGGTCGTGACCTCGTTCCTAAGCTTCTCGGGCGGATTCGGGGGCGGGCTCGACCTGAACCACATCAACTCCGCCCAAAACGTCCAGGCCCTCACCTATATGAGGGACGCCATCTACTCAAACAGCATCTCGCCTCAGTCGGTCACGAGCTGGCAGGAGTCCGATGTGCAGCAGGCATACCTCGGCGGACAGGCCGCATTTGCCATGAACTGGCCATACATATACTCGCTGGGCGAGGCGGCGGGCTCACCACTCAAAGGCAAGGTTGGCTGGATCCCGTTCCCGGCTGGATCGAACACGCCAAAAGCCGCCCTCGGTGGCGACTCCCTGGTCATCAACTCAAAGACGACGCAGGCCAGCGCCGCGTGGAGGTTCGTCCAGTTCCTGAGCACCGATTCGATCCAGATCGATCGCGCGGTGTCGGCGGGAGACCCGCCCGCGGTCAAATCGGCCTACAACTCGGCGCTCTTCGCTCAGGCGCCTTACTACCAGCAGCAGAAGGCGGTCTTCGACGTTGCCACCCCGCGCCCCGTGACCCCGCTCTACCCTCGCGTTTCGGATGTCTTGCAGACCCAACTCAACGCCGCCCTGAGCAATCAGGTGAGCCCCTCATCTGCCTTGTCGTCGGCCCAAACGCAGATCAAATCGATCCTCAGTGGCGGAGGTTAGAGGCAAGGCAGTCGAGCGGGGGCTCCATCTAAGGGAGCGCCTGAGCGGACCGGAGGCCTCGGCCGAACGACTGGGGGCCCTGCTGATCGCGCCGACGGTGATCCTGCTGGTTCTGATCGTCGGTTATCCGGCCTTCTACAACATCTACGCCTCCTTCCAGTACTTCGTCCTCACCGATCCGGGCACCGAGCACTTCATCGGCCTGCAGAACTACACGAGGGTCTTTTCCGGCGTTGACTCGCTGTCGGCCTGGGGACGAACGATCCTGTACACGGTCATCTCGGTAGCGATTCAGTTCGTGATCGGGCTGGTCTTCGCGCTTGCAATGCACCAGAATTACCGCGGGCGAGGGGTCGTTCGGGCGGCGGTTCTCGTGCCATGGGCCGTGCCCACGGTCGTCTCCGCGCTGTTGTGGAAGACGAACTTCGACCCCCGCATAGGCTTCGTCAACTACCTGCTCGGAGTCGCCCACCTCCCCGGCGCGAACACCACCTGGCTCAATGGCGTCTGGACCTCATGGACCGTGATCCTCGTGGCCGATGCCTGGAAGAACACTCCGTTTCTCGCCCTGATCTTGCTGTCGGGCCTCCAGGTGATTCCGGACGATCTGTACGAGCAGGCGCAGATCGACGGCGCAGGCATACTCAGACGCTTTTGGTATGTCACGTTGCCGCTCCTCAAGCCTTCGATCCAGGTCGCGCTGATCTTTCGAACGCTATCGGCCTTCCTCGTGTTCGATGTGATCTACGCGATCACCGGCGGAGGCCCCGGCAATGCCACCAACACAGTTGCGTTCATCAATTGGCGCGCGTTTTTGGTGGATACGGATTTCGGTTACGGCGGAGCGGTTTCAGTGGTTCTGACGATCAGCGCACTGCTGATCGCCGTCGCGTACTTGCGCATCTTGAGGCCGTCGACATGACGGCGATCCGCGCGCGGAGTTGGGCCGGCAGCGCCGGCTTTTACCTCGTGATATTGGTGATCCTGCTCTTCTCGCTGTTCCCGTTCTACTGGGTCTTGATCACTTCTCTGAAGTCCAATACCGAGCTGACACAGGCGGTGCATGGGCTCTGGCCGGACCATGCCTCCCTGAACAGCTACAACCAGCTGTTCGTGGCTGGAAACTTCCTCCTTCCGCTTGCCAACAGCGTGCTTGTCGCGGCCGGAGCGACCGCGATCGCCCTCGTGACGGGCATCCTGACCGCCTACGCCCTGGTGCGCCTCGCTCAGAACGCTCGCGCCGCCGTGCTCGGGTTCGTCCTGGCTATCGGCTTTTTTCCGGTGATCGCCATGGTGGGCCCGCTGTTCTTCGTGTATCGGAACATCAACTTTCTCAACAGCTACCTCAGCCTCATCATCACCTATCTCATCTACGCCATCCCGATCGGACTATGGATCCTGGTCAGCATCTTCGACGAGATCCCCAAGGAGATCGAAGAGGCGGCCACGGTTGACGGGGCCACACCATTGCAGGTTCTGCGCAGGATCGTGCTGCCCCTGGCGCTTCCAGGTGTCTTCACCGCCGCCATCATCTCCTTCATTCTTTGCTGGAACGACTTCGTCTTCGCTCTGTCGTTCATGTCCGATCCGAACCGGTACACCGCTCCGCTCGCGATCGTGAACCTGGGCCAGAGCAAGTACCAGGTCTTCTACAACATCATCGACGCTGGGGTCGTGGCGACGACGCTCCCGATCGTGATCCTTGTGCTCATCGCCCAGCGGCGGATCGTGTCCGGCCTCGCCGCCGGCGGATTGAAGGGATAAATCTGCAGGCCGCCAATAACGAGCGCGTCCGCTCTCAAGGCGTCGAGACTCCTGACCCTGGTAGGTGGCCCACCGAGATCAGGTGCGAGACATCCGGTGGCGGGTCGGAAAGCGCATTCGCCTGTTCCTCGAATTCGCGATCGGTGCCGGTCATCCGGTGGCGGTGCTGGCGCATATGCTCGTCCCAGTTGGGCATGGTGTAAATCTCCACGAAGCTGTGCGCCACCTCACCATCTCGGTAGAGATCCCACAGGGTCGCTCCGGTACGCAGCCGCGAGAGGCGGACGCGAGCCATCGCCTCCAAAAATGCATGTTCCTTCTCAGGGGCGATCGTGTACACGATCTTGACGACGACCGGCCTGCTGTCCGACTTTGGCTCGAAGACCAGGTGTGGCTCGGGCCAGTACGCCATGGTGCGCCGGTTCATTCCGGATGTTTCGATGAATGGCCACAAGCCCAAGGTCGCCACGCCGGCGACCATGGCGGCGGCGGCGATCAGGAAGGCAGGGGCCACACCCAACGGCTCGGCGATCGCCCCCCAGACCAGCGCGCCAACGGCCTGGGCGGTGAACAGAACCATCTGATAGACCGAAAGGCCACGGGCGCGGACCCACGCAGGCAGAAATAGCTGGAGCTCAGCGTTGACGTCTGACAGCACCGCGATCCATGCCGCACCCGCCGGCAGCAGCACGATGACGGCAAGGAGCGCGTTCGACACTGAGACGATGAGCACCAGCACGATCGCATAGGCCACGCTCGCCGCAAGCATCAGGACGTTGGCCGAGACACGCTCCCTGAGCCGCGGCAGCAAAAGCGCGCCCGCGACCGCACCGGCGCCCAGTGCGCCGAGCAGGAGCCCGTAGCCGTCAGCGCCAAGTCGCAGCCGTTGAGTTGCGATCAGCGGTAGCAGCGTCCACAGGACGCTGGCCGGCACCAGGAAGAGGGTCGAGCGCAACAGCACCCGCTTCACCACAGGAGCGTTGAGGATGTAGCGTCCGCCCGCGGCCATGGCGGACAGAAAAGGCTCCGGAAGCTCTCTCGCGCCGCCCGGCGGCGGTCGCCACGCCGCGACCACGATGCCATAGAACAGGTAGCTCAGCGCGTTCAGCGCGAACACTGCGGGCACGCCAATCGTCGCGATCAGGACACCGGCCAGCGCCGGACCGATCAGGCGGGCCAGGTTGATGTTGATCGATCCGAGAGCGGACGCGGCCCGCAGCTGCTTCCGTGGCACCAGCTCAGGCACGAGCGACTGATAAGCGGGATTCGAGAACACCGACGAGAAGCCCAAGACGAAGGTGAACACGATCAGCACAGGAGGCGGCATGAGCCCGACGAATGTCAGCACGGTCAGCGCCAGGCCGACGACAGTGAGGCACAGCTGCACGACGATGAGCAGCCGCCGGCGGTCGAATACGTCGGCGAGCGCGCCGCCGACGAGGGCGAAAAGCGAATCGGGCAGGTAGTCCGCCGCCTGGACCAGGGCGACCAGGATCGCGGCGTGGGGCAGGTGCACGACGAGCCACTGCGCGCCGACCGTCTGCATCCAGGTCCCGATATTGCTGACCAGCACGGCGATCCACATGGTGCGGAACACGCCGATCCGCAGTGGGGTCCAGGTGGAGACGGCGTTCGCGCTCTCGCCCATCCCGCGTGCGTCTAATCCGTGCCCACCTGGCCCGGATCACAACCGCCTAGCTGAGCGCCGGGTCGCTCGTCCTCATGCATGAGCGCAAATTGCCCCAGGTCTTTGCAGATTGGCGATCGGGGTGGTGGGCCGGGAGGGATTTGAACCCCCACAGCTTTCGCGGGTGGTTTACAGCCACTTGAGCTCGCCAATGCCCAGCCGACCCACTTGGCGAGACGTAATCGTACGCAATCCGGCCCTGGGCCTTGCCCGGCCCGATGCGCATAATTCCTCAGTTGGCACGACGCTACTCACGTTACGTGCTCGCCGTGATGGTTGGCATCAACCTCCTGAACTACATGGATCGTTGGGTCGCTTCGTCGGCCGGCCCCCTCATCCAGCGCGACCTCAACATCAACGACGCCCAGTTCGGCCTTTTGGGGACGGCGTTCCTCCTCGTCTACGCCATCGCCGCGCTCCCGTTCGGCTATTGGGGCGACCGTGGAGCCAGGCGCGTCGTGATCGGCGTAGGCGTGGCGATCTGGAGCATCGCCACCCTATTCAGCGGCTTCGCCCGCAATTTCCTTCAGCTCTTCCTCGGCAGGGCGGCGGTCGGCATAGGCGAGGCCAGCTACTACCCCGCCGGGACGTCCTTGCTGTCGGACTACTTCCCCAAGGAGCAGCGCGCGCGGGCCATGTCTGTCTGGGGGGCGGGCAGCACGTTAGGCATCGCGATCGGTTTCGCCGGCGGCGGCTTCATCGCCGACGCCTTCGGCTGGCGAGCGGCCTTCTACTTCGCCGCGATTCCGGGCCTGCTCTTTGCCCTCCTGGCGTTCGGGCTGCGCGAGCCGCTGCGCGGCAGCGCCGAGAGGCGAGGCCCGGCGCTGGCTAAAACCGCGGAGGCAAGCTTTCGGAAGTTCCTCGACCTGATGCGCATTCCAACACTGCGGGCGACGATCATCTCCCAGACGCTCCTCTACTTCGTCCTCGCGTCGAATGCCTTTTGGCTGCCGTTCGTGCTGAACCGCAGATTCAACATGTCGGTCAAGGAAGCCGGGCTGGTGGCGGGCGTTGTGATCGTTGTGGGCGGCCTCATCGGCACCCTCGCCGGCGGTTGGCTCGCCGATCGGCGTGCACGCACGTCCTCGGCTGCACACCTCGAGGTCGGCATCGCCGGCTTTCTGCTGGGCGCGATTCTCATCACGATCGCCCTTCTCGCGCCGCTGAACGTCGGCCCGATCCCCGTCTTCATCCCTGTCTTTCTTGTGACGGTGGTCTGCCTGTACCTCTACTCAGGTCCGTTCACCGCTGTCTCACAGAACGTCGTCTCGCCCGCGCTGCGGGCGAGCGCGGTCACGATGCTGCTGTTCGTGTCCCACGTGTTCGGGGACTCGCACTCGACCTTCGACGTGGGCTTCCTATCGGACCGCCTCGGCCACAACCTTCAGGCCGCGCTCTTGATCACCTCGCCCACGCTTCTCATCCTGGCGGCCGTGGTCGCGGCGACCGGGTTGCGAACGGTCAAGCGTGACGTGCAGGCGATGGAAGACGAGTGGGCGGCGCGGGAGCCCGAGCCGGTTCCTGCCTAGTAGATGAACCCCACCAGCTTCTGACCAAGCTGGCCCGGTTTGATGGTGCGCTCGTCGATGACGTTGAACGCGACCCAGTTCATCTCGGAGACGGTCCACGACCCATCCGGATTGACCGCCTCGACGTACGCCACGTGGCCCGCCCAGCTCTCCCAGGTCACCATGATCGAGCCGACCTTCGGGGTGGGGCCCACCGGGTAGCCCTGCGCTGACGCGTTGGCGTACCAGTAACCGGCGTCGCCGTTCCACGTCACGTTGCGCTTGGTCGCGACGTAGTAGGTGCACCAGCCGGCCGGGAACTTGTTGTTGACGTACGGACCGAGGCAGCATCCGACCACCCGGACCGAGTAGGCGACCGAGGTGCCTGTGCGCCCAAGCAGCTGGTAAAGCGCGGGAGGCGGAGGAAACGCGCCGCCGACTCCGCCAGGAATGACGAGAACGGTTCCCGCCGGAACCTGCGAGCTTCGCAGGCGGTTGAAGTCGATGATGACCTGCGGATCGACCTGGTACTTGCCGCCCAGGCCCTCAACCGTGTCACTCGCCTTGGCGGTGACGACGATGCCGTGCACAGGCGGAATGGTGATCTGGTCGCCGGTCGCGACAGAGTCGCTAGAGATGAGGTTGGTGTTCGACCACCGGATCTCGGCGACGCTCACGTGGAACTTGGATGCGATGGCGCCGAGGTTCTCACCCGCCGCGACCGTGTAGCTGAACGGCTTGTGGTTGACCGGCGCGGAGGTCGGGATCGACAGGGGCTTGATGATCGTGCTGTAGCGGCCAAGCGAGATGTCGCCGAACGTGCCGCCACCCGAGGCGACGACGGCTTCCGCGTTGACTGCTCCAAGCCTTGCCGTCAAATAGGTCGGAAATTGGCGGTCAACCGATGCATAACTAGACATTGCGACCGCTATTCCGAGCACGACGGCATGGGTCAGGTAACGATTAATTCGCAATGCCTACCCCTAAAAGTTCGTGAATCCGCCCCGCGGTGGCCGGATCCCCCAGAGAACCGGGTCACCCTAACAGACGCTGTGCGGGCGAGTCAACCCTGGGGGTTCCCACCCGGGCCGGGACAGGCAGGGGACCAGCCCATCGCCCGAACTCGATCTGAACTCGAGGATCCGAGCGCCGAAGGGTGATCCGGCGAACAGCAGTTCGCCTGCTCAACCGTCGCCTGACTTGGCCCAGTAGCCGATTCATAAAGCTGTTCAACGCTGGGCGACCCCCCTCCTTGCTGCGCCTCCGCCGGGCCGCATAGATAAGAGACGCGCGCGAGGCGGTGCCCATCCGGCCGGTCCCGCAGTCAGGGAGAGAGAGCTACGGCCCCCCTCGCACGTAAAGGGTCTGTCCCGAGACGAATCCCGCCTCGTCGGAGCACAGAAAACCGATCACGTTCGCCACGTCCTCCGGCTGTCCGACGCGCCGCAGCGGAATCTGTGACGCGGCGCCCACCTTGAAGGCCTCGAAATCCACGCCTAGGCGTTCGGCGGTCGCCCGCGTCATGCGAGTCTCGATGAAGCCGGGCGCGACCGCGTTGACATTGACGTTGAAGGGTCCGAGCTCGATGGCCAGCGTGCGTGCCATGGCCTGAAGCCCTGCTTTCGCGGCTGAGTAGTTCGTCTGTCCGCGATTGCCCAGGGCTGACGTCGACGAGAGAAACACCATCTTTCCGTATTTCTGCTCGACCATCGGCTTTTGTGCCGCACGTGCGCACAGGAACGTGCCCTTGAGGTGTGTGTCGATCACGGAGTCCCAGTCTTCGTCGGTCATCTTGAAGAGAAGGTTGTCTCGCGTGATGCCGGCACAGCACACCAGCACGTCCAGCCGCCCAAGCTCGCTCACGGTGCGCGCCACCAAGCCCTCGACCTGCTCGCGGTTCGTGACATCACACGCGACGGCCAAGCCCTTGATTGGCCCGGCCACCTCTTCGGCCGGCGCGATGTCCATATCCGACACGGCAACCCTGGCTCCCTGGGCGGCAAACAGCTGAGCTGTCGCTGCTCCTATGCCGCGACCGCCACCGGTGATCAGGGCGACCTTGTTCTTGAAACTCAAGCTCTCTCAGTGTCCAAAGCCACGCCCCCGTCCTTTCGAGGATCCGACGCCCCACGCAGGTGGCCGTCGCGGTCCCGCACGATGAGCTGCGGACGTGCGAAGTATGAATCGTAGTTAAGGGTCCGGCGGTTGACCTCGTAACCCAGCCTCTCCAAGCCTTCGCAGACAGAGCGCGGTATCCGGCCCTCCGCCTGCACCGTCGCACCCTGGAAGTCGATGCGCGGCGCGCTGACCGCCTCGACCGGCGACATATCGTGATCGATGACGTTCACCAGGGTCTGGAGAATTCCGGTGACGATTTTCGTCCCGCCGGGCGCCCCCACGCAAATGTGCAGCCTGCCGCGATCGAACACCATCGTCGGAGTCATCATCGTGACGCGTGTCTTGCCGGGCTGGACGGAGTTGGGCCGTCCGGGCCGGGGGTCAAAGCAGTTCATGTAGTCGTTGTAGCCAAAGCCAAGGCCAGGCGTCACCACACCGCTGGCCGAACCAAGCGTGTGCGTCAATGACACCGCGTTGCCCACATCATCGACAACGCATACCTGCGATGTTTCAGGCCTGTCGTGAGCAAGTCCGCGACCAGCCGCCGTGGAGACAATCTGTCTGGCTTTTGCCGCGTACTGCTTGTCGGCAAGCGCGCCTGTGGGGATCTCGACGAACCGCGGATCGGCGATGTGCAGCTCACGATCGGCGACGGCCCACGCCATCGCCTCCACCCGCAGCCGGGCCGCCTCCGTGCTCGGCCAGCCCTGAGTCCCCAGGTCGTAGCCCTCGAGGAAATTCAACATCTGCAACAGGGTCACGCCGCCGGCGGGCGGGCCCGCCGAGGCGATCTGCAAGTTCCGATAGGAACCGCGCAGTGGCTCGGTCACATTGACCCGGTAGCCCTCCAGATCGTCCTTGGTCACGTATCCGCCATTGGCCTCGAAGTCGGCCGCCATGGTGTCGGCGATCTCGCCTTTGTAAAAGACATCAGGCCCCTCCGCGGCCAGCCTCTCGAGCGTGCGGGCGTAGTCCGCCTGGACCATGAGCTCGCCGATTGCATAGAGCCTGCCATCGTGCGTGTAGATCGCTTTCGCCTCAGGAGTTGCCTGGATGCGCCGGCTGTTGGGCACGACATCGGGCCCGTAGTCGGCGGTCCAGTAGCCGTGCATGTAGCCGCTGACCGGAAACCCGTCCCGCGCGAGCGGGATCGCGGGCGCGATCGCCTGGTCCCATGAAATGGTGCCGAACCTGGTCAGCGCCTCATAGAGTCCAGCAACGGTGCCCGGAACGCCGATGGACTGATAGCCAACGTCGTTGACCCAGCCTTCGAGCACATAGCCATAGCGATCCGCCGCTTCGCGGATGAACACCCGCTCCCACTGATTCTCTCGTGCCCGCGAGCCCGCGGTGGAGTAGAACTCGACCAGCGCGTCGCCATTGGTCGGGCTGTGAACGAGCATTACTCCGCATCCGCCGATGCCACACATCTGCGGATCGATCACGCCCTGCACGAATGCACATGTGATCGCCGCGTCGACCGCATTGCCACCTCGGCGCATGACGTCAAGAGCAATCTCGGCGGCTTGCGGCTGAGGGCAAACGATCATGGCCACGGACGTAAGTTAGATCAACTGAGCGCAAGGGTTTCCTAGGCCATTGCGAAGCGAAAAGTAAGCTCAATGACGGTGCTCGGTGGTGGCAACGGACAGCAGGTGTTCAAGTGGGTCTGCGGCCTGAACGCGGTGGCCGGGCAGCCGTATGACGGAGGACTCGTCCGCTAGGACCCTGAGGGTCAGCCCGGCAGCTCGATGGTGAACGCGCTGCCCTCGCCGCGCTGACTCTGCACTTGGATGGTGCCGCCGTGACGCTCTACGACGCGGCGCACTATGGCCAGGCCCAGGCCACTGCCCGACTCACTTCGCTGAAATCGCTCGAAAAGGTGCGACAGGCGGTCCTCATCGATCCCCGGTCCGCTGTCGGTGACCGTGATCGTCGGTCCGGACGAACCGCGATCGACCCGCAACCTCACGCGCCCCCCTCGCGGGCTGTGGCGGAGGGCGTTGTCGACCAGGTTGGCGACCGCCTCGCGCAGGAGGTCTTTGTCGGCTCTTATCCGGGGGTGAGCGTTGACCTCGGTGACCAAAGCCACGCCTGACGTGCCGGCCTGCGCCGCATAGGCGCGCACGACGTCGGCGGTGAGCTCGGCCAGATCGACGAGCTCGCGACGCAACGGCACGTCCTCATCCGAGTGGGCGAGCGCCCGAAGCCTGCCAAGCATCCGCTTCATGCGCTCGGCCTCGGCCACGCTGTCCGCCACAGCCTCCTGCGCCGACTCTCCACGCGTCGCGCGGCTGAGCATGGTCAGGTTGGTCATGATCGTCGCGAGCGGTGTCGCCACCTGGTGCGAGACATCGGTCAGGAAGCGGCGCTGCGCTGCGAGCACACCGGCTAGCTGCTCGTTGGACTTGGCGTGGGCCTCGATCGCGAGGTTCATCCGATAGATCAGCGGCAGGACGATGAGCGGCAGCGGCGCGGCGGCCGGAGAATCAACCGCCAGCATGGCCATGCTCACGGCACAGGCACCCAGCGCGACAGAGGCCGGCCAGATCATCCCGGCTGTCTGCTTCAGCACCGACCAGTACGAACGACCGGTGCGCAGAGCCACGGGCACGACGCCAACGCCGAGGTTCAGCAGGATGAACAGGGCCCCCTGTACCGTGGCCATGAAGTCCAGCTCGGCCTCCGGGTCTGGGGGGACCGGCCCGATGAGCGCCACGGGCGCCGACGACACGAGCATATTGCCGGCGTTGTAAACAGCATCGCGCCACGGCCGGCGCATCAGCCAGCCGCCGGCCAGCACGCTCAACCCCGCCGTGGCCGGGCCGACGCCGGCCGGGAGCAGCAGGACCGCCACCAGGCATGGGAGCGCGCCGAGAGTCACCTCCTGCTCGAGTCCTATCTTGACCGGAAACTTCTCCGCGATCAAAACCCCGCCCAAACAGACCGGGATGAGCAGCCAACGCCACGGCTGCACCGGGGTAAAGCCTCCTGCCGCGGCAGCAGCGGCGGTGAGGATCACGCCCGTGGCGGGGACGGCGACGATGAGCGCTCGCAGCGGCCGGCTCACTCTCGAGACCCGCTGGTCCAAGCTACTCCAGCTTGAACTTGTAACCGAGCCCGCGGACAGTCTGGATCAATCTCGACCTCCCGCCCGCTTCGAGCTTCTGACGAATGCGGGAGATGTGGACCTCGAGCGAATTGGACTCTGGCCCCGTGGTCACCGCCCACACCGCCTCAGCGAGCTGCGCATAGGTCACGAGCTGACCACGGTTCCTCATGAGCCCGGCGAGGATGCGGAACTCGATCCCGGTCAAGCCAAGCTGCACACCGCCCCGCGCCGCCAGGCCCTCGCTCAAGTCCACGACCACATCGCCAGCCTCGAGCCGCGAACCGCCTTTGCCGCGATGGCGGCGGATGACCGCTTCGACCCGGGCCACGAGCTCATCGAGCGCGAAGGGCTTGGCGAGGTAGTCGTCCGCGCCCGCCTTCAAACCCGCGATCCGGTCGCTCACTGACGCCCTGGCGCTGATCCCAACGATGGCGGCGTCGGTCTCACCCCTGAGCGTTTCGAAGATCTCGGGCCCGTCGTTGTCGGGCAGCATCAGGTCGACCAGCACGACGTCGGGATTCCATTGGCGCACCAAATCAAGTCCGCGGCGGGCCGTGTCTACCGCCCGGACTGTGAAACCTTCCTCTCCTAACCCTGCTGAGACGGCCCGCGCCAGGCGCCGGTCGTCCTCCACCAGGGCGACTTTCCACCTGATGGACACGCGAACGGGATTGTCCCATGGAACTTGCTTCCGACGCTCCAGGTTGGCGTAACTGGAAATGCCGACCGCCCGTTCGTAACCACCGTGGGCGGGTTTGCGCTTGCTTTCGCGCGCATTGCGGTGGCTTTCGTTCTGCTCCTTGCGGCGCTCGTCCCCAGCGCCCTGACCCTCTGGGTCTCGACGCCCCCGGCCACAGACATTCAGCAGCGGGTGGCCGCTGACACCAGGGCCAAGAATGCCGTCCTGCTGCGCGAGGACCAGGTCCCGCCATTGCTGGCCGACGCCGTGGTGGCCATCGAGGACGAGCGCTTCTACTCTCACCACGGCATCGATTCGCTTGGGGTTGCCCGGGCCTTGCTTTACGACGCGGCCAACTTCTGCCTGTGCCAAGGGGGGTCCACGATCACCGAGCAGCTCGTCAAGGACATCTACCTCAACGGTTCAGACCAGGGATATCACAAGCTGGAGGACCTGGCGCTGGCGCTCAAGGTCGAGCGAGTGCTCAGCAAGCGCCGCATCATGGCCGATTACCTGAGCGAGATCACCACCGGCCTGGGGGTGTATGGAGTCACGGCCGCCGCCTGCGACTACTTCCGGGCGCCGTTGGGCGACCTGACCCTGGGCCAGTACGCGCTGCTCGCGGGGGTGACCCAGGCTCCGTCGATCTACGACCCGACCGTGAATCCGGACGCAGCGGCCGCTCGGCGATCAGACGTCCTTGCGGCGATGGTGGCGGACAAGTACATCACCGCTTCCCAAGCGACCGCGGCCAACGCCGAACCGGTTCTGGCTCGAGGGCCCGGCCGGCCCGGCTGCTAGCTGCTCCAGGCGATCGGCGAGGTCGCGTCGAGGCCGAGTCCGGTGGTCATCTCCAACGGCTTCACCACGGGAAGCGGCGGTGGCGCCGAGGGGCTGGGCAGCGGACCGTTGTGCGGTCCTCCGGGGGTGGGCGTCGGTATCGGGGCCGGCGGCGGCGGCGTGTAGGCGCCTTTGGCCAGCCACCACAGCTGGAAGGTCCCGAGTCCTGCCTTGGAGCCTGGCGCCAGGTATGCGATCCCTGAGCCGTCCGGCGCCCACGCCGGCTGCGCGGCCATCTGGTTGGTGACCAGGTTCTTGCGCGGCCCCAGGTTGTTGCCGCTCCAGGAGGCGATTGTGAGATACGAGACCTGCTTCTCGTAGGTGCAGATCATCGCGAGCTGGCTTCCGTCGGGAGACAGCGACGGCTGGCGGCAGTCCTCGGACGGGTCCGTCAGCGGCTTGCCGTAGGAATAGGCGCGGTTGGTGAACCACAGCCGGCCGACCAGCTTCTGGTCGGGTCCAAAGTCGTACTTCGTGTAAATGATCCCGCCGCCCGGAAGCGGAATCGACTGCACATCGCCGCCGGTGTGATCGCCGGAAATCGTCCAGAGCCGCGCCTGGCGCATCGTGCCGTTGAATGGCATCGCCCAGATCGAGAAGCCGGTGTCGTATCCGCCCTTGGGCTGGTCGTACGTCAGCCACAACGTGCCCTGGTCAGGGCTGAGGCGCGGGTAGAAGGCCCAGTCCTTCGCGCCGGTGTCGTTGTTCCTTGGGGGTCCGCTGTTGTTGGTGACCTGCCGCATCACATTCCCAAAGCGGTTCAAGACGTAGATGTCCGAATACCACCCGGTGTTCTTGACCGCGAGCAGGTTGCTTCCGTCCGGATAAAGGGCGGGTTGGGACCAGCCGGCCTCGGGCGTCAGCTGGTGGAAGCGTCCCGCGTTCAGGCTGTAGAGCGCGCCTGACTGGGCGACGTAAATCGTGCCCGGCAGAACGAATGCCTTCGGGCTCGGCGTCGGCTCCGTCGGCTTCTGCACCTTCAGGGCCACCTTCGTCTGGTGGTTGCCGATCGTGATGTATGTGAAGGCGCCAGTCACCACCATCAACAAGGCAAGTCCCACGGCGAGCAAGAACTGGGGCAGCAGGCGAGGGGTCATGGGAAGGTCTGGTGCACCAGCGGCAGGATCAGGTCCCAGTTCCCGACGATGCTGCCGTCGGGGCCCCCGCCATGGGTGTACGGATTGAGCAGGACGATCTGATGGATCGAGTCAGGGTTGTCGAAGCTCGAGGCCAGCGGCAGCAACTCGGCCACCTTGGAGATGCTGATGCTCGTTTTCAGCTCACCGCCTATCGCGCTAGCCATGACGGGCAGGTCTGCAGGGGCGATTTGCCTGGCTTTCTGACGGATCGCGATCAGGACCTGCTGCTGCCTTTGCGAGCGGCCGAGGTCGCTTTGCAGGTCGCCATGGCGTGACCGCACGTACTCCGGGTTGCTGGTCACGACGTCGACTCCGCCCATGGCGTCGATCAACTTGATCAGTCCGAGCAGACCCACCCATATGTAGTCGTCGACGTGGACGTGGAAGTTCTGCTCCACCGTCGCGATGGCCGCGCCGGCACCTCCATACGAGTAGGCGCCATCGATTTTGCCCGACCATCCCACCGACATCGGCACGTACAGGTCGCGCGGGATCGAGAGCATGGTGACCTGCTTGGTCGAGGGCACGACCCTCACCAGGATCATCGACTGGGTGAGCACGTGATCGGGTCCGAACTTGGAGTCGTCGTCCGATCCGAGAAGGAGCACGGTGAACGCTCCGCTGACGTTTGCGACCGGAGCCGGCGACGGCGATGCGGTGAACAGGGACGTCGGGGATGGGGATGGAACGTGCACGGCCTGCCCGGTCGACGCGATCGCCGTCTGCGCGGCTGGGATGAAGTACGCGAGACCGCCAGCCACCGACGAAAGGACAATGGCAAGCGCGGCGAGGAGGATGGTGCGTGATGGGCTCAGGCGCCGGCGGGATGCTCTGGCGCGGTGGCCCGGTTTGATACCGAGCGGCACGGGCATCCATTCTAGCCCCGGGTTGGGTATGTGAATGTAAGTGGAGTGTTAAAGAACCTAAAGAGACGACTACTGATGAAGCGCGATCTCGACTGACTTGACCGCCAGAAGGATGACCCCCACAACGACGTAGCCGCTCAGCACCCATACCGTGATTCGGCGGGTCAACGTCCCCTTCGGTCGCTCGAGAAGTGCGAGTGCGGGCATACGCCAGTTCTCCCGCTCCTGTCGCGACATCGCGGGCTCGGGTGCAGCGCGCCGGCTGCCGTACACCAAACCTGCTCCGCCCACGATCCAGACCGCGACCGTCAACGCCGAGAGCACGAGAAGCAGGCGGGTCACGTCGATGGTTGGAATCAGAGTTGAGACGACGAGGATCATCGATAGCGCGATCAATGAGCTCACGATGATGCCCGCCACAGCGTTGAGCCAGGGCTTGTTGACCCATGGACCGAGCACGGCGCGGTCGTTGCAGAGCATCACGGCGAAAACCGTGGCGCTCGGCAGCATGATGCCCGCGAGCGCCTGAACCGCTGTCGTGATCAGACCGAGCGGAGCGTGCGGGATGAGCACAATCGCGGCGGCCAGCGCGACCATCGCGGTGTATGTGGCGTAGAAAGTCTTCGCTTCGCGCACGCCTCTATGCAGCGAGTGCATCAGGCCGAAGATGTCGCCGAACGCATATGACGTCGCCAGCGTCACCGCCGACGCGCCAACGATCGACGCATCCAGCAGCAGCAGGGCGAAGATGGCGCCGACGACAGGAGAGATATACGCCTTCAGTCCCTGGGCCACTTGCAGCGCATCCACGAAATGGCCCATCGCAGGTGTGCCCGAGAATGCCGCGCCGGTCGCCATCATGATTGCGGCTGCACCGACCACGACCACAAACGCGCCGATTACGGTGTCCGCCTTCTCGTATTCGAGGAATCGGGGCGTGATGCGCTTGTCGATGACGTTGGACTGCTGAAAGAAGAGCTGCCAGGGAGCAACCGTGGTCCCGACGACCGCGATGATCAACAGCGCCGAGTTCGACGTAAGGCCACCCTGTATGCCCGGCATGACGAACCCTCTGATGGCCGCCCCTGGGTTGGGGTGGCTCAACACCGCCAGCGGGATCACCAGCAGGCTCGCGAAAAGGAAGGCGAACATTGCGCGCTCCCATCGACGGAAGTTGCCGCTGATGGTGATGCCGATCAGCACGAGCATCGCCAGGGGCACGACGACGTACTTGCTGAAACCAAAATACTCAGCGGCAAGGCTGATTCCCATGAACTCAGTGCTGATGGTCAGGAAGTTGAGCAGAAAAATTCCTGCGACCGAAAACCAGCCCCAGGAGCGGCCGAAACGCTCGCTGATGAGTCTCGCGTAGCCGACGCCGGTCACGGCGCCCAATCGCACCACCATCTCCTGGTTGACGATCAGGACGGGAATCAGCAGGAGCAGTGTCCAGAGGAGCGAATACCCAAAGTCTTGACCGGCCTGCGCGTACGTCGACACTCCCCCGGCATCGTTGTCGCCGACCATGACGATGAGTCCGGGTCCGAGGATCGCAGCCAGGGTCTGCAGCCTGCGCCGCCAGGATCGGCGAGGTGTGACGTCGCTGAGGCGGATGGTCCCGAAGGCGCCCTGGATTTCCTCGCCGTGGGCATCCGGCAGGATCGCCGACCCTGGCCTCAAGCGCGAGTCCTTCTGATTCGGCTCGCGCTCAGCCATGGTTGGCTATACCCCGGTGCTCGCTTCGACCCGGGCTCGCCAGTCTTCTGGGACGAGGGCCTCGATGACGTCGTCCGACGAGATCGCACCCACCATGTTGCCGGCGGCGTCGGTGGCCGCAAGGGCGGTGAGGTTGTAGTCGGCCATGAGTAGGGCGACGTCGGAAAAGTCCGCGTTCCCCTGGACCGATATGTTGCTCAGCTCGAGCTCTTCGACCTTTTGGTGGCGATCCGCACGAAGAAGATCAACCACCGCGACGCTGCCGACATAACGCCCTTCCTGCTCAGTTATGAAGACGGTGCTGAGCAGTGGCCGAGGTGACTTGTCGTCGGTGCGGACCGCTTCGAGCGCCATCTCCACTGTGGAGCCGCGAACGACCCAGACGTAGTCGGGGCTCATCATCCCTCCGGCCGTGCTGGGGTGATACTGCAGAAGCTTGCTCAACTTGTGCTGCTGGTTTGGCGACATCAAGTCGAAAATGGGCTTGCGCCGCTCCTGACTCAGCTCGCCGAGAATGTCCGCGGCATCGTCTGGCGCCATGCGGTCGAGGACCTTCGCCACCTCCTCATTCGGCCGCGACCTGAGGAACTCGACTCTGTGTTCGTCATCGAGCTCCTCGAACACGTCGGCCGTCAGCTCGGCGTCGCTGCGCACCGTTTGAATGATCTCCTCGCCCTCCTCATGCGAGACGCCTTCCACTATGTCTGCGATCTGCGCCGGGTGCAGCCGTCGCAACCGCTGCAGCGGCATCAGCAGCTTGGCGGTTGGCACGTGACCGACGAACGGCTGGACGTCCTTCCAGTCAAGGATCGCGTGGCGTCGAAGGTCTGGCCGGGCTCGACGAGGGAGCCATCGGCGCAGCAGCGCTTGCGGGCTGCGATCGATTCCGGCCAGATACCAGCCGCCATCGGTGGGTGCTAGAACCAAGTCATTGGCCTGGACGATCCGCCCTCGCACCATGTCGACCAGATGGCGCCCGAGGACGTCGGCAGCGAGGAGCACCTCGCCGGGTCGCCGCTGGAACGCCTGCGTTTGGAGCGTGTGGGTGTTGAGCCGAACCGCTCCCGGCTGCAGGTGCTCGATCAGGTCCTTGCCGACGAAGACGTCTTCTGCTCCAACCCGGACCTTGAGGCCGGTGATCGGCGGATAGACCCCCTCGGCCAGCTTGACGATGACGTCTTCGACCCGCCCGATCTCGACTCCCGCGGGGTTGAGAACGGGGCTGCGCAGCAGCTGCGTCAGCATGACGCGCCGTTCATCGGTGTGATCCACGCTTCCATCCCGCCTGTCGCTCATCGAATTTCGCCTCCGCCCCGCTTGGTCGGCCTCATTATCCCGCGCGATGGTGGTCAGCCATGGTTCGCCTCGAGGGCTTCACGAGTCTCGGGAACCAGCCAGATGAGCAATGCGAAGGCCGCGACGTACTGCACCCACCACCAGCCAAGCAGCATGCTGGAGCCAAGACCGAACAGCGTGATGGCGGCCAGGTAGGCGCAGCTGATGGTCTCGGCGATATCGGCTCGCAGCGACGTGCTCTGGATGACCTGGTTGGCGCCGCTTTTGGCCTTCGCGAGGAGCGGCATGGCGATCAGAGCAACTGAGGCCACGCCGACACCAAGCACCGAGGAATCCGGCTTGAGGCCGAGGACAAGGCCGGCGATCGAGGTCAGAACAACGTAAGCGCACAGCACGACCAGCAGCACCGCCGAGATGCGCGTGGTCGCCCGCTCCAGCTTCACGACACCGGCGATGTCAGCGCTGTGCGCCTCGGCGCTGAGCCGCCGCCAAAGAACGATTCCGCTCAGGAGCTCGACCACCGAGTCAAAGCCGAAGGCCGTCAGCAGGACACTCCTGGCCGCGACGCCTGCGCCGATGGCGATGACCGCCTCGACGACCATCCAGCCGACGGTGATGAGTTCGAGCCGGACCCCCTGCGTGATCGCGGCCGACCGTGCGCTATCCATCGTGTGGATTGTCCATTAGCTCAGTCCCACCAAGCGCATGGACCCCTTAGCATCGCGAACCAGAGATGGGCGAACGCATGCAGCTGTACCGCCGAGAGCTCAGCCGCCTGAAAGATTGGGAGCCTTACCTCAAGAAGCACTCCGGCCTTCCCGGACCAAGAGCCAACCTCGAGCTCGTCGCGGCAGTCGCCGAGGAGGCGGACGCCGACCGCCTGTGGCGGCTTTCGGCCTCCGCGGACGAATTCCTTGCCCTTTGCGGCACGGCCGGCCTCGGCAAGGTTGCGCTGATGGAGCCTGACACGGTGATGACCTGGCTCCGCGAGCTGGCCTCCGACCCACGGTGGCGCGTCCGAGAAGGAGTCGCGATAGCCCTCCAGCAGGTCGGGAGGGAAAACATGCCGGCGCTTCTCACCGAGATGAAGCGGTGGTCAGAGGAAGGACCGTATGTCCAGCGGGCCGTGGCCGCGGGCCTTTGCGAGCCCGCCATCTTGAAGAATCCGCAAGACGCGGTCGCTGTCCTGGCCATCCTCGATCGGATCACGTATTCGGTCGCCACTACAACCGACCGGCGCGACGGGGGATTCAAGGTGCTGCGTCAGGCGCTCGGCTACTGAACCTGGGCAAGGCGCGAATGGGCAGTTTCAAAGTCGTTGCTCCGGCTACTCCGCGCAAGCGCAAGACCGCGACGCCCAGGTCGAAGCCCGTGCCAAAGTCCAAGGCAAAGGCCAGACCCGCGCCGCCAAAAAAGACCCGACGCTAGCTCGGATTCGCGAGCCGGCTGTTGCTCGACATGTCTTTACCCTGATTGGAATTCGTAAGTAGGGCCGGGCCGGGTCCCGTTACCTCAGTAGGAGGTGTGCCCACATTGAGTCAGTCGACCCTACTCGTTCTGTTGATATTGGCCGTCATCGTCCTGATTGCGGCGGGAATCGGGATCTGGCAGATGCAGCGCACGCGGCTGCGTCCGCTGCCTGATGAGTCGAAACGGCGGTATGCCAGCTCATGGCGCGCGATCGAGGCGAGATTCATCGAGGAACCGCGCAACGCCATTCATGAAGCCGATCAGACGGCAGTTGCGTTGCTTCAAGAACGTGGAGCGAAGCTCGATGACGACCGCCACATCCCGGATGACTTGCGGCGCGCGCGCGAGGCAGCCCGCGCACAGGAAGGCGAACAAGGAACCGAGGGGATGCGTAAAGCGATGCTCCACTACAAGGCAATGTTCATAGATGCGGTCGGAGAGTCGGCACGCGAGTCCGACAAGAGCCCGAGCCGGGAGGTTGCGTGATGAAAGACAGGACTGACATAGATCGCGACGATGCCGGCGAGGCGCGCACGAGCCAGCGCACGATGCGGCCGGCGGAACCGATGCCCGCCAACTCGGCTCGCACGAACCCGGAGGTGATGGAGCAATCACGCCCCCGCACGTCCGAGTCGATGGGTGCCGTCGACCCTTGGCCTGAGATGTCGATCTACATCCAGCGCTTCGATGCCATCCAGGGCGACTTCATCGAAGAGCCGAAGGCAGCGGTTCAGAAAGCCGAGACGTTGGTCGGGGAAGCGGTCGACAAGATGACGGCCGCGCTGCACGAACAGATCCGGCGAATTCACAGCGAAGCCGGCGATGACAAGGACACGGAGCGGCTGAGGGTGGCGATGAGAAGTTACAAGAGTCTCATCCACTACCTGGGGGACCACCGGGCCGCTTAAGAGCGGGAGGCAGGGGGCCGGCCGGGAACTCTCGACCGGCTTATCTGCCGTCTGACTGCGGCGGTCGTTGAATGGCGCCCCGTATAGTCTCGAACCACTGAGAACGCTGCTTACGATCACCGGCAAGACGGCCTCGACCGAGACTGAGGACGTCCAGCGCTGCTTTGCCGATGCCGAAAAGTCTGGTCTCTGGCTGGACATCGAAGCGCCCGACCAGGACGATTACAGGCTCCTCGAGCAAACATTCAACTTCCACCCGCTGACGATCGAGGACATCCAGCACCAGAACCAGCGGCCGAAAATCGACGAATACCCCGACTACAACTTCAGCGTCATCTTCACGGCGGTCTGGGACGGAGACGACATCGGCATGCGCGAGCACCATCTTTACGTCGGCCCGCACTACTTGATCACCGTCCACCAGGAGCCTTCGCCGGAGCTCAAACAGCTTCAGGAGCGGATCGAGAAGAGTCCCGAGCTGACCCATTCCAAGCCGGCCTTCATCACATACCTCGTCATCGACACGCTGATCGACTCCACATTTCCAGTGCTCGAAAAGCTGGACGAAGAGGTGGATGGATTGGAAGACGAGATCACCAAGAGCGCCAAGCAGCAATCGCTGGAACGCATCTACCACCTCAAACACACGGTCACAGACCTGCGTAGGTTTCTCGGGGCGCAGCGCGACGTATTCCAGCGCCTCATCACGCACGGCATCCATCTGCAGCAGCAGGACATGACCCTGTACTACCGAGATGTCTACGACCACATCGTGCGGCAGTACGAGACTGTCGACTCGCTGCGCGACCTCCTGACGAGCGCGCTGGACGTCTACCTGTCGACCGTTTCCAACCGGCTGAACCAGACCACCAAGGCGCTGACCGTGATCGCGAGCGTTTTCCTGCCGCTGAGCTTCCTTACCGGCTTTTACGGCATGAACTTCGCCTACCTGACGCAGGTGCTGGAGGCCCCTTACGCCACGTTTGCCGTCGGCATCGTCACGATGCTGATCGCAATCGGGATCCAGCTCTATCTCTTCAGGCGACGCGGCTGGATCTAGTGCCCCGCTGAGGATTCGAACCTCAGACCCTCTGTTTAGAAGACAGATGCTCTATCCACTGAGCTAGCGGGGCGGGTCGCCCATTCGGGAGAATACCCGTAGAGGGTGGCAGGCAACACGAGCGGCAAGCTGCGGAAGCTGAGGGAGATCCTGGCCGAGGTCACGGATCTGAGTCGCGCCGCGGCGGTGCTCGAGTGGGACCAGGAGACATACATGCCGCCGGGGGGCGTGGAGGGACGCGCCGAGCAGCAGTCGACGCTCCACCGGCTGGCGCACGTTCGATTCGTCTCGGACGAGGTCGGGCGGCTGCTCGACGATCTCGAGGGCGAGGTCGCCAGCCTGCCGCACGACTCCTACGAGGCCAGCCTGGTGCGGGTCACGCGCCGCGATTACCAGCAGCAGATCAAGGTCCCGACAGACCTGGTTGAGGACATTGCAAGGGCGGGAGCGACCGCGCGCCCCTTCTGGGAGAAGGCGCGGACCGACAACGAGTTCAGCCTGTTCGCCCCTTACCTCGAGAAGAACGTCGAGCTGAATCGCCGTCTGGCCGACGCACTCGGCTACGAAAAGCGCCCTTACGACGCGCTCATCGACCTGTACGAGCCCGCTCTGACGACCCGGCAGCTGGAGGCCATCTTTGCCGAGCTCCGAACGGCGATCGTCCCCCTGGTCTCGGATATCGCACGGCATGCGGACGCGATCGACGATCGCTTCCTGCACGCGGACTTTGCTCCGGAGCTGCAGGTCAAATACGGGATGCAGGTGGTCACCCAGCTGGGATACGACCTGGAGCGCGGCCGCCAGGACATCTCCGCCCATCCCTTCGAGACGTCCTTCGGTCCCGGCGACACTCGAATTACCACGCGCATATCACCCGGCTTTTTCAACATGTGCTTTTTCGGTTTGGTCCATGAGTCAGGCCACGCCATGTACCAGCAGGGCATAAGCGAGGAGATCGATCGCACGCCGCTTTGGGATGGTGCATCACCTGGCGTCCATGAGTCCCAATCGAGGTTGTGGGAAAACCTGGTCGGCCGGAGCCAACCTTTCTGGAGGCACTTCTTTCCGAGCGTTCAATCGACGTTTCCCGCCCAGCTCCGCGGCGTCGACGAGGAAGGCTTCTACCGCGCGGTCAACAAATCGCATCCTTCACTTATTCGCGTGGAGGCGGATGAGGTCACCTACAACCTGCACATCCTGCTTCGCTTCGAGCTGGAAAACGAGATGCTCGAAGGCAAGCTCAAGGTCAAGGACCTTCCGGAGGCGTGGAATGCGCGCTTCAAGTCGTATCTGGGCATCGACGTGCCAAACGATCGCGATGGCGCCCTGCAGGACATCCACTGGTCCGGTGTCAGCTTTGGAATCTTCCCTGGCTATACCCTGGGCAACCTGATCGGCGCGCAGCTCATGGAGAAGGTTCGCGCCGACATTCCGGATCTCGACGCGCAGATCGAAGCCGGCGAGTTCGCGCCTCTGCTCGCGTGGCTGCGCAAGAACCTGCACCAGCACGGGCGCAAGTTCACGCCGAACGAGCTGATGGAGCGCATCACCGGCAAGCCGCTGGCCGCGGCGGCATGGATCGCGTATGTACGCCGAAAGTTCGGCGCCCTGTACGGCCTGGAAAAAGACTAGCTTCCGGTCTTGGCCGGGTAGTCGCCTGCTCGGGCCAGCATGCCCGGCAGCTCTTTCCCCAGCTGCGACCCCAGCCAGCGCGAGGTCTCGATCAAGGCGTCCAGGTTGATGCCCGTATCGACCCCTAGACCCCGCAGCAGGTAAACCAGATCTTCGGTCGCGATGTTGCCCGTCGCCTTCGGCGCGAACGGACATCCGCCGGCACCACCAACCGATGCGTCGAGCGAGACCACGCCCTCCTCGAGCGCGGCCACCGCATTGGCATAGCCCGTGTTGCGTGTGTTGTGAAAATGCGCGCCGACGCTTGCGCCCGAAGCGCGCGCACCTCGGACGAGCTCGTGCACCTGGCTTGGCACCCCGACACCGATCGTGTCCGCGAGGCAGATCTCATCGGGCGGCACACCCATCAATGCCTCGACGATCGCGAGGACTCGCTTGGGCGGCACCGGCCCTTCGAACGGACAGCCGAAGGCGACGCTCAGAGTCACGGTGATGGGCATCCGATCCGCGCGCGCCCGCGCCACGAGGGCGAGGGCGGTCTGGAGGCCCTGCTCGATGGTCGCATTCTGGTTCCGCATGCCGAACTCGTCGGTGGCGGCGAACGCGTAATGCACCTCGTCCACGCCTGCCGCGAGTGCCCGGTCGTAACCCTTCTCGTTGAGGACCAGGCCGGCGTAGACCGTGCCCTCCTGCCGGTGCAGCCTGGCCATCACTTCCTCCGCGCCGTCCATCTGCGGTACGAGGGTTGGCTTGACAAAGCTGGCCGCCTCTACCCGCTTGACGCCGGCCACAGCCAGCGCATCGCACAGCACGGCGCGGACAGCCGGCTCCAGGATCTTCGCCTCGTTCTGGAGGCCGTCGCGCGGTCCGACGTCGCAGACGATCACGGGCACATTGATAAAGGTAGGGCAGGGACGGAATTCGCCCCTGCCCATTCAGTTCGGACTAGCCGATCGCTCCGATCCAGGTGCCCCAGTTTCGTCCGTAGACCGGCGGCCCGAGGCCCGCGTACTGATTCGCATACTCGCCGGCGAACCAGATCCGGCCCTGACCGTCGAAAGAAGCGGCCTCATAGTCGCCCCAGCGGCAGACCGGGATGGTGATGCCGCAGCGCTGCGGGCGGTACGACGAGTCGCCTTGCCTGAGCAGCACTCCCGTGCCACCGAAGTTGGCGTCGCCGGCTGCCTTGACGAGATAACGAGCTTCCGGGAACACGGTGTGGCTCATGCGCTCGAACAGCATGAAGACGTTCCCCTGATCGTCCGGCAGCAGTGTCGGGTAGGTAACCGCTGTATCGCCAGACTGGTCGTAGTAGGCCTGCTGGACGCCAGAACCCGACAGCGAGATCTGGGCCCACTCGATTCCTGGGACCGTCTGCGAACCATTGTTGATCGCTGTGCCCCATGCCGCATAGAGATTCCCATTGCGGACCACGGGCGTGCCCGGGATGCGCAGGTCGTTGGCATCGATGCAGTGGTTGCAGCTCGGCTGATCGGCAGCCGGGTTGATCAGGTATGGCTGGGTCGCGACGTAGCTGCCCGCGAGGGTCGGCAGCGGGCCGCCGTTGTCGTGGCCGGTCGGGTTGGTCAAGCTCCAGACAGCCAGGCCACTGCAGGGATCGTGCCGGCCGGTCTGGCCGCACAGGTTGCCATTGACAGGGTCTGGTCCGTCAAACGTGTCGACAAACGTCTCGGCGCCGTTGGCGCTACCGTCCAGGTTCATCGCCGGGTTGACGGTGTCGGCGACGAAGGGCCCCGCCTTGGCGCTGGCCGGACCGCTTGCCTGCAGGTTGTAGAAGCCGGCGGCAGTGAAACCACCTTTGCCTCTTTCCATCTGCGCCTTGTTCGCCTCGAACAACTCGGCCCAGGCGTAGAAGTTGCCGTCTTGCGTGAACATGTTGGCGGAGAAGTAGACCGCCTGGCCATCGAAGCCGAGCTGGGTGTAGTCCGCCCCTACGAGCTGGCCTCCGGAGGTCTTGCCCAAAGACATCTCGAACTCATACACATTCCAGTTGCCGGTGGGGTCGCTCGTCTGGCTGACGGCGACGTAGTAGACGGACTTGAACGGGCAGTCGGGCGCGATTCCAAATCCGTTCTCGATCTGCAGCATCGCGGCCCAGAACCGCTGGTCGCCCGCGTCATAGAGAGCCCTTGGGTCGCTGAGGAACGGCTGGCTGAGGTGCGCCGTATCGCACGGATTGCCATCGGTGTTGGTCACGTTCGGCACGCCGAAGAAAGCCTGGGCGCCGACCGGCCATCCTGGCTGGACGTGACCCGAGGTGTCCGTGATCTGCCATTGCGTGTTGACACCCTGGAGCACGAACTGCGACGAGGCTCCGAGCGCCATATCGGGCGGGTTGCAGCCCTGCCCGAAGTAGGAGCAGGTCGTCGCGGACGCCTGCTGTCCTATGAAGCTGGCGCTGGGTGCCGGCGTGCTGGCTCCGGCGCCGCTCGTCCCTGCGGCGACACCGGTACCGGAAGCGCCGCGATTGCCGGCGTCAGAGGAAACGGATCTCGAGATCTTCGAGCCGTGCTTGGTCGCCGTCGCAGTTGTCGGGTCCTGAGATGTTCGACCCGCGGCCGCCGCCGCGTTGGCGGACGCCGAATTCTGCTGGCTGCGATCTTCCGGGGTCACGACGTAATGCGTGAGCAGCTTTGCAGTGCCGGGCTGCGACGAAAACGTCACGGTCCCGCTGGTTTTGGCGGCCGCCGTGGTCAGGGTCACCGCAGTGCCGATCGCGGCGACTATTGAAGCGGCTGCGGCAGCCGCGAGAACACGCTTACGCATTTCCACCACCCTCTGTTTCCCCCTTGTTACAAACGGCCCAGCGTGTCCCGCGATCGTAACGGCGCTCTGGCGCCGATCGCAACAGTCATAAGAATTTGTCAGCTACACAACGCGGGCGGCAGGCGCAAGCCCGCCGCCCTTTAATAGATCTATGGAGTGACCTTGCTGACGAAGGTGCTCCAGTTGGCGTAGAAGGTGCGCGCAGGCGGGTAGAGGTCATTGATGAACTCCGCCGCCATCCAGACATTCCCGGATCCGTCTGCCACGGCTGCCGTGTAGTCGCCCCAGCGAGCCACCGTCCCACCAAACTCCTTGTAGCCGGTGAAACCGTCCTCCGGGAACCGGCCCGCGCCGGCCACATAGATCGTGTTGAAGCTGCCATCGGCTCCCTGTGTTGCATATGCAGCGCTCGGGTAAAAGTCTGGCCCCACGAGGGCGAAGGTCATGACCGCCCTGCCCGCGTCGGTCACTCCGATCGACGGGAAGGCCGTGTTTTGACCGGAGGCGGCAAGGTAACCCTGGTTGGTCATCTGCCCGGATACCGAGTTCGGAGTCGCCGACGGTGCGATCTCGAACCACGCGATGCCAGTCGTAGTCGGCCCGTTCTGCTGCTTGACCGCCGAGTTCGTGGCGGACCACAGGTGACCGTTGGCGTACACGACCTGGTTCATGCGGTCGTCATTCGATGCCACGAGCGACTCTGGATCGTTGAGTTGCGCGCCCAGCCAGAGCGGGCCCTTCTTCTGAGTCATGTTCGGCGGCTGCGTGTAGGTCTCACTGGCAACCGCGGTGAAAGAGAGAGTCAGGCTGGGGCTCTTGCTGTTGAGCGAAATAGTGTTGGTCAGCGCCCACAGCCCGACGTGCGTGGCCCGGGTGCCCAGCGCCGGGCCGGCGCCGAGGTCGAGGCTGCTCACGAAGTACTGCGTGCCACCGTTGGAGGTGTCGTATGTGGTGCCTGGCACCGTCGCAGGCTGGAGGTTGAACGAGGGGGCGCCATACGCGCTCTGGGTGTAAGGACCCGAGTCGATGTGTACCAGGTTGACACCGTTCTTGCCGGCGCCTTCGAGGCCCTGCTTCGACATCGCGTACACCTGCGCGCCGTTGTAGTACGTGCCGAACGGTTTGATCGAGTACTCGTTCGTCGAAACGTAGAAGCCGTACGCGTCGGCGCCGATAAGGGGCTGGTCGCCAAAGCATCCTCCGCCGCAACCTGGGTGCGCAGAGTCGGTGGTGTCAAAGGTGTAAATGTTCCAGTCCGCCGACGGGTCAGAGGAGGTCGAGACAGCGACAGCCTCAAACGACGTCCCGTCGAAATTGCCCGTGGCGGGGACCTGGCCAATCCCAAGCTCAGTCAGAAACCAACGCGATGTAGCGACATCGAAGTAGCACTTGGGGTCGCTGATGAACGGTCCAAATGGACCATTTGGTCTCACGACCTCCGGCTTGAATCCGAAGAACTGGCTCAGAGCGATCGGCTCGGTGGCCGGGCTGCCCGAAGTGTCAAAGACGCGCACAGCGTTGTTCACGGTTTCGACCAAGAAGCCATTCCCCACGCAGAGACCCTGGTCGGGCGGCTCCAGGCTGAATTGGGTGTTGGAGTAGTCACCGGTGCCGGCGAGACGCTGCTCCTTGTGTGTGATGCCCTGGAAGCCGCCGAAGCCGTTGGCTTGCCCGGACGAGACGCTGAGCGCCTGTACCGTTGGCGTGCCGGCCGCGTAGGTATGCCGAATTGTTTTCGAGTTGGGCGATTGGGCTGGAATCTCGTTGCTGCTCGTCGGGACGTCGGTTGGAGTCCCGGATATGGACGACGGTGCGAAAGTGCCGTGATACGCGGCGTGCAGCGACGAGGCCGTGGTGGCGGCGTGCGCCACTCCAAACGCAAATGCCTGTCCTGCGACAGCCAGCGCAGCAATGGCCGGGACGAGCCTACGGGCTGCATGCATCATCAGCACCCTCCCACAAGGTCCAAAAGCGGCAAGCCCGACCATAGCCGCGCCTGGGTTCCGAAGTCAATGAGCTAAGGGTCACTGAAGGGGATTAGGGCAGCAGGTCACGCATCGGCTGGGCCTGTGCCGCTCGAGCCAACCGACTCACCCCCATGAGGTCCTCGATCGTCGCCAGCAGCGAGTAGTGCGTGTACGACTGCTGGCTCACTTTGTGCTTCATCCCCGGCGCGATCACGAGCGTCAGCACCCGATTGTCGTCGGCGCTGTAGTCGTCTTCGTCCCACGTGATGAACAGCACCCCATTCGAGCTCCAGGCCCTCGAGTGCATGATCGCGCCCACCTCCTGTCGGAGCCACTGGTCGCCGGCCGACACCGAGCAGTCGTGCGTGTCGTGGCAGGTGTCCGGTGTGATCCAGCTGAAGCGTGATGCTCCCGATGCAAGGTCGGAGTCCAGGTTGGTCAGGGGCACGACGTTCGATGGGCACTGGCCGCCGTAGTAGGCGAACGGGTTGTGCCGTACCTCATATGGCGCCGGGCTGTCCAGGCAGGCGGCCGGCTCTAAGCCTTCCATGTAAGCCCGCCAGCTGACCCCGGCGCCGCTCAGCTGGTGTCCGATGTCCGTCGTCGGAAGCTTGTAGTAGCCGTCATCCCGGACGCCCCACGTCTGCCCTGAGGTGAGCGCGAGGTAGTTCGGGACGCTGGGATGGGTGATCGCGTGGTAGTTCGCTGCAACGCCGTAACGAGCTGCGAGCGACGCGGTGAAGGGGCTGTCCAGCACCTCGTCCGGCGAGTGGTTCTCCATCACGATCAGGAACACATTGCGCGGCGGATGCGGCGCGGCCGAGGTCGGGGCGCCGGTGCACGCCGCCCCGAGCAGAACTATCACGACAACTAGCGCTAGCCTCTTGATAATTAGAGTGACTCCACTTATCCTTAGTCTAGAAATTTAAGGTAGGTGGTGGAAGATGACTGCGCAGACTCGGCAACCCGGCAGGTGGCTCGGATTGGCGGCGATGACCGTGAGCTTCCTCGTCCTCGGCCTGGACATCACGATCCTGATCACGGCCCTGCCGACTCTGTCGGCCAAGCTGAACGCGACCACCGACCAGCTCCAGTGGATGTCGGCGGCATATACCCTCTCCCTGGCCGGTTTCATGCTGCCGGCCGGCGTGCTCGGCGACCGCTACGGCCGCAAGCGCCTGCTCCTGATCGGGCTTGCCACGTTTGGCATCTCGTCTGTGGTCGCGAGCCAGATGACCACAGCGGGCGGGCTGATCCTCATGCGCGCCGTCATGGGCCTCAGCGGCGCCATCGTGATGCCGCTGATTCAGTCGATTCTGCCGTCGATGTTCGCGGAGGACGAGCGCCAGCGCGCGATCGGCATCAGCGGAGCCGGGGCCTTCGTCGGCCTGCCCCTCGGCCCTCTCCTCTCCGGCTGGCTTCTCACGCACTACCCCTGGGGCTCCATCTTCCTGATCAACGCGCCAGTGGTCGTGATCGCCGTCATCGGAATCTGGTTCTTCGTGCCGGAGAGCAAGGACCCGAATCCGAAGCGCCTCGACTGGATAGGCGCCCTATTCGAAGTGTCCGGTGTCACCGGGCTCGTGTACGGCATCATCGAAGAGCCCATCCGCGGATGGACCGATATCCAGGTCGCCGGTCCGATCATCGGAGGGTTCGTACTCATCCTCGCCTTTGTCGCCCGGCAGCTGCGCACGAGGTCGCCCCTGATCGACCTCAACCTTTTCAAGAACCGGTCTTTCTCGCTGGGCACGGTCGCCTTCGTGGTGGTCGGATTCGCGATGACCGGCGTGATGTTCGTGCTGACGCCTTACCTCCAGGTCGTGCAAGGCAACGACGCGCAGGGCACCGGCCTGCGGCTGCTGCCGCTCATCGGAAGCATGATCGTCGGCGCGGCCACCTCGGATCGAGTCAACGCGCTCATCGGCCGGAAGCTCACTGTGTCGCTCGGGTTCGTGGGCAACGCGGTGGGCATGTTCCTGCTTTCTCGGGTCACCAGTGATACCGGGTACGGCTACGTGGCACTGGGGCTCGGCGTGATGGGAATCAGCATCGCGTTCGCCATGATCCCTTCGCTGGACGCGATCCTCGGAGCTCTTCCGGCCGCGGAAACCGGCGCGGGAAGCGCGCTCACCCGGGCAATCCAGAATGTGGCAGCATCCTTTGGCGTCGCCATCATGGGGAGCATCCTGAACAGCGCGTACCAGTCCCACCTCGCGCCGAACCTGGCAGGCCTTCCACCTGCTGCAGAGTCGGCCGCTCGATCGAGCGTCGCGGTGGCGGCTGCGGTTGCAGGCCACCTGCCTGGTCCGCTGGGATACCGGCTTTTCGGCTCCGCGGCTGACGCTTACTCTCTGGCCATGGGCGACGTGCTGCTGGTCACGGCGGGCGTCACCATGGCATGCGCCGTCACCATGGCGATCCTCCTCCCCTCGCGCGCCTCGAGGGCGAGGGAGACCGCCGAATCGATGGGGGCCGAGCCAGCCGCCTGATGCCAAAGACCATCACGCCCTTCGGGCAGAGCCTGCGGGAGCGCAAGAAGCTGAAGACGCGCGAAGCAATCCAGCGCGAGGCGACGCGACTCTTTCAAAAGCAAGGCTACGAAGCGACGACCATCGAACAGATCGCGGCCGCGGTCGAAATATCGCCAAGCACGTTTTTCAACTACTTCCCGTCCAAAGAGGACGTCGTGCTTTACGACGCCTACGACCCGATGGTCGCGACCCTGTTCGAATCGCGACCATCCGATGAGCCGCTGAGCGTCTCGGTGCACAACGTCCTCGAGATGCTCACGGATACGTTGGAGCGAGATCGCGAGATCATCCTCGCTCGTTCCAAGCTCATTTTGGAGACGCCCGATCTACGGGCGAGGTTGTGGTCCGAGATCGAACGGGCCCAGGTCTTCTTTGGCGCCATGCTCGCACAGCGAACCGGAGGTGACGCGAATGACTTCGAGTTTCGTGTGGTCGCGATCGCGCTGGTGGCGGCCATGATGGAGGCCGCCAGCGAGTGGGTCCGGCTGGAGGGTCGGGTCAAAATGGGCGACCTGATGAAAAGAGCGCTCGACTCCATCAGCGCCGACTCGATGCTGGACGCGTTCAGCTCCCGAAGGAAGTGATTTTCCAGCATCTGACCTGACTACCAGCCCTCCCGGATGACCGCCACGCCCCGTGGCTCGATACGCATGAGGCCGGGATGAATCTGGGCGCCGTCGATCAGGTTTTCGCCCGCCGCGACGATGGGAACGTCGACCGCGACGTCGCGGTGATTCAGAAGAAACAACACCGGCTTCTTGCCCGCCATTCGCCGGACCACCTCGACTCCCTGCGGTGTCTGGCCGGCCGGCGCGACGCCAGCCTGCGAGCAGGCGATCTGCAGCAGGCGCGCCATGGCCGCCGGCTCCGGCCTCGTCCCCATGTAGAAAGCGGTGCCGGAACCTGACTGATGACTTGTCACCGCAGGCCGGCCGGCGAGGTCTGAGCCCGAGAACGTCGCCACCACCTCCGCCCCCGACGGTTCGATGATCTCGCTCCAGATCTCGCCGCGGGCCAGCGTTCCGTCGGCGAACCGAACCGCGATATCCTGCCCGTCGCTGAGGGGCCGGAAGTCGACGACCTTCAGCCCGAGCAGCGCCTGGAATGGTCGAGGGTAGCCGCCCAACCTGATGTGGTCGGATACGTCCACGATCCCACTGAAGAACGACATGACCAGAGTCCCGCCGCCTTCGACGAACCTCTCGAGGTTGGCCGCCGCCTCGTCGCTCACCAGGTAGAGGCTCGGCGCCAGCACCACCCTGTAGCCGGACAGGTCGTCGGTGGGGCGGACGAAGTCGACGGTGATGTTGGACTCGAAGAGAGGGCGGTAAAACGCGATCACCTGGTCCATCTGGCGCACTCGCGTCGACGGCTTTGAGGGGAGCT